>JAIVGT010000013.1 GCA_020201485.1 Halobacteriales archaeon | reverse complement strand
TCCCGGCTGCGCCCGGCCCGCCCGCCCTGCCACCGCTCGGCAGCCGCTGCGTCGGCGTGCTCATCGCGACCTACAACGTGCTCGGCGTCCACGGCAACGCCATGCGCGACGTGCTCGCCCGCGGCATCGGCCAGCGTGGCGCGGAGAGCAGCGGCCTGCTCACGCTCCTCCTCGCCGGCACCGCGCCCGACGGCGCGTCCGTGCTCAACGGCACCGCCTTCGCGCTCTACGACCAGCTCAACGAGTCCATCCTCCCCGACCTCGCCTACGCGCCCAGCCTGCTCGGCAACGGCGCCGGCGGCGGCGCAGGCATGCTCATCCTGCAGACCGGGCAGGGGTTCGCCGTGCTCCTCGGCGCCGTGCCGGAGGAGGTCACCACGGGCGCCGCCTGGGGCCAGGAGCGCTTCCACGACGTGCAGCTCGCCCTGCTCGGCGCGAAGCTCGTCGCCTGGACGAACAACCCGCTCGGCAGCACGGGCGACGTCAGCGCCTTCGTCCCGGCCTGGGCCGGCGGACTCGCTGGGACGGACACCCCGACCGAGCCCCTCGCCGACGCCGCGACCGCCTTCGGGCACGGCATGGCCGGCGCGGAGCAAGGGCTGCTCATGGGCGCCACGGCCGCGCAGGCCTCGGCTGCGATCATGGGCGAGGACGCGCAGGGCTTGGCCGCGCTCACCAGCCTCGCCGCCCAGGGCGCGCAGGCGGAAGCGGGCACCTCCGGCTCGGGCGCGCAGGAGCGCGGCATGACCATGACGGGCGGCACGCTCGGCGACGCGCTGCAGCTCATCGCCCTCGGCCAGCTCGGCGCGCAGCAGTTCGCCGCTGCGGCGCAGGGCGTGCCGGCGCGCTTCCCGGGCTGCGCCTGAGGCTCAGCCGAAGGGCCACCAGCTCCGCTTCCAGCCCTCGTGCCGCTCCTCGTCGCCTCGCACGCCCTGCGGCGTGGTCCGCTGCGGCTCGGTGCTGCGCGACGTGCCGACGCTGGGCTGCGTGATGGGCCGCACGTCCTGGTTCCGGGGCACGTCGGTCGTCGGCCGGCCGATCTCGTTGGCGATGCTCTTGCCGCCGGTGGGCACGCGCGCCTCGGTCAGGGAGTGATGCGTCTCGTCCAGGACGATGGCGTCGAGCAGGTCCTTCGCCACGACCGCGATGTCGCTCAGGCTGACGATGCCGAGCAGCTCGCCGTTGTCGTTCACCACCGGCACGCGCCGCACCATGCCCGCGCTGCGCAGCGTGTCCACGGCGCTGAAGATGTTGTCCTCGAGCGTGAGCTTCGCCGGGTTGTGCGTGCAGATGGCGTCGATGGGCGTGCTCGGGTCCAGGCCCTGGCCCACCCCGCGGCACGCGACCTGCCGGTCCGTGGCCAGGCCCCACACCTTGCCGTCGCGGAGCACGACGACGCAGCCCACGCCCCGCTGCTCCATCGTCCCGGCGACGTCGCGCAGGCTCGCCTGCCAGTCGCATGCCACCGGGTTCCGCGTCATGAAGTGCTCGACGTGCATGCGCGAGCGAAGGCCCCGCCGGGAAAGACGTTATCGTGGCACCCGCCACGCTTGCCCCGCCTGCCTGGAAGCCCGGTAGCGCTTCGCGGTCTGCACCCGGAACGCTTTTGGCCGGAGCGGTCAGGCGGTGCCATGGACGCGCAGGGCACGACCTCGTACTGGCTGGCCACGGCCGAGCGCCCCCGGTTCCCCCCGCTCGAGGGCGACCTGCGCACCGACGTCGCCATCGTCGGGGCCGGCATCGCTGGCTGCACGGCCGCCTACCAGCTGGCGCGCGAGGGCGTGCGTGTCGCGCTCCTGGACCGGCAGCAGCCCGGCAGCGCCGAGACCGGGCGCACGACCGCGCACCTGACCGCGGTCGTGGACACGCGCCTCCGCGACCTCGTGCGCATCCACGGGGCGGATGCGGCGCGCGAGGCGTGGCGGGGCGGCGCGTTCGCCATCGACCTCGTCGAGCGCATCGCGCGCGAGGAGCGCATCGCGTGCGGCTTCGCGCGCCTGCCGGGCTACCTCTACGGGACGTACGACGAAGACCCGCGCATCCTGGCCGAGGACGCGGTCTACGCGCGGCGCTTCGGCTTCGAGGCCGAGGACGTCCAGCCGGATGCCCTGCCCTTCGACGCCAAGGTCGCGCTGCGCTTCCCGGGGCAGGCGAAGTTCCACCCGCTGCGCTACCTCGACGGCTTGCTCGGGGCGATGGCGCGCGACGGCGCCGTGGTCCACGGCGGCAGCGAGGTCACGGAGGTGCGCAGCGACGCCGCGGGCGAGCTGCCCGTGGAGGTGCGCACGCGGCAGGGCGCGACGGTGCGCGCGCGCTGGCTCCTGGCGACGAGCAACGTGCCCTTCCTCGACCGCGTGCGCATGCACACGAAGCTCCATCCGTACCGCAGCTACGTCATCGGCGCGCGCGTGCCGCCCGGGACGCTGGAGGACGCGCTGTACTGGAGCACGTACGAGCCCGGGCAGACCTTCGGAAGCTACCACTACACGCGCGTCGAGCGCACGCCCGGCGAGGAGGACCTCGTCCTCCACGGCGGGGAGGACCACAAGGTCGGCCAGGAGGAGCATCCCCTGGCGGCGTGGGACCGCTTGGCCGCGCATCTCCGGGAGCAGCTCGGCGTGCCCGTCCAGGTCGAGCACCGGTGGAGCGGCCAGATCATCGAGAACACGGACGGCCTGCCCTACATCGGGCGCAACCCGGGCGGGCCGGAGCGCGAGCTCCTCGCCACGGCGTTCAGCGGGAACGGCATGACCTTCGGCACGCTCGCCGGCTGGATGCTGGCGGAGCGCGTCCTGGAGCGGCGCACGGTGTGGGACGCGATGCTCGACCCGTCGCGCAAGCAGGTGGGGAGCATCCGGGAGTTCGTCGGCGAGAACCTCGACCTGCTGCAGAGCTGGGCCGGCCGGCTCGTGCCGACGAGCGAAGCGCCAGGGCTGGGGGCCATCGCGCCCGGCGACGGCGCGGTCCTGACGACCCGCCGCGGCAAGGTCGCGGTGAGCCGCGACGCCGAGGGCACGCTCCAAGCCTGCTCCGCGACGTGCACGCACCTCGGCTGCACCGTCGGCTGGAACGCCGCCGAGAAGTCCTGGGACTGCCCCTGCCACGGCTCGCGCTTCGCGCCGGACGGGAAGGTCCTGAACGGGCCCGCCGTCGAAGGTCTGGAACGCATCGACATCGGGGAACTCCGTCCGGCCCGGGCCCCGCCCCGCCGGACCTGAGACGAAGCGGCCCGGCAGGCGTCCGACCTCCCGTGCAACCACATCAAGGGGTTGGTCACCGGCCCAGGGCGTTTTCCCAGGCGGACATGGGCCCAGGGCGACAAGGTCCGCCGGGGAGAGGCAACTTGGTCCGCCGTCACTTCGTCATCGTCGCCCTCGGGGCGAGCCTGCTGGCCGCAGCGCCGTTCGCCGGGGCCCTCGGCCTCGTCGGGGTCGCCGTGCCGGTCGTGGACGACCTGCTCAGCGATGCCGGCAACGGCGCGGCGCAGCCCGATGTGCTCGTCCCCGCCGCCCCGGCGCAGCACGCCAGCGCGCCCGACCCGTTCAGCCCCGACGTGGGCGTGCCGGCCATCGCGCCACCGCCCATCGCCCCCGCCGCCCCGGCTGCGCCCGCCGCGCCGGCCGCGCCCGCACCCGCTCCCCCCGCCATCCTCGCGCCGATCCTGCCGCTCCTCGCGCCCGTCGCGCCCCTCGCCCCGCAGACCACGAACGACACGCTCGTGGAGGAGGCCCCGCGCGACGCCCTCGGCCGGGCCAACGGCGCCGGCTCCAGCGTGCCCGGCGGGGCCAGCGCGGGCCGCGCGCCCGGCCCCGGCCTCGGCTCGCAGACCGTCGCCAGCGACCTCGGCCCGCAGGAGGGCCTGGGCCCCTCGCTCCAGCGCGGCGCCGCGGACCTGTTCGCCGGCCCGGGAAGCTGGTACGCCAGCCTGCCGGAGGAGGCGCGCGGCGCGACCGACGCCATCCTCGGCATCCTGCTCAGCGGCCTGGCCATCGCCGGGGCCTACGTCATGGGCTTCCGCCACATCGGCCGGGAGAACCTCCTGGAGCACAACACCCGCCAGGAGCTGCTCAGCCTCGTCCGCGCCCGGCCGGGAATCCACCTGCGCGAGGTCGCGCGTTGCATGAGCATGACCACCACGAACGCCGGCTACCACCTGCGCGTGCTCGAGCGCCATGGCCTGCTGCGCAGCGAGCGCCTCAACGGCAAGCGCGTGTACATGCCCGCCGGGGGCCGGGACGCGAACCAGCGCAACCTCGCCCTCGCCCTGCTGCGCCGCGACAGCCGCGCCGCGGTCGCGTGCGCGCTTCTCGGCAAGCCCGGCATCAACCAGCTCGGCCTCGCCCAAGCCACCGGCCAGCACCAGGGGGCGGTGGGCTGGCACCTGCGCCGGCTCATGGAGGCGGGCGTGGTGCGCGAGGAGAAGACCCCGCGCGAGTGCCGCTACGAGCTCACCGCGCTCGGCCTCGACCTGGTCCGCGCCGAGCTCGCGCAGCCGCCGCGCGTCGTGGCCGTGCACGCCGCACCGATGCCGGCGATGCGGCCCGTGGCCATGGCCAGCCCGCAGCGCGTGAGCGCGACGGAACCGGGCCTTTGACCCTACAAGGTGTGCACAACAAAGGCTGGGACCCCGGAAGGAGAGGCGGGTGCATGCCTGCCGAGACCTTCGCCTTCCCTGGCCGCACGCCCGACCGCCCCGACCGCGCCTCCTTCGGCGGCCTCGCCGTCGTCGACTGGAACGACGTCGAAGTCGGCCGCCTGGCCGACGCGGAGCGCGACCCCCGGACGCGGGCCGTGCGCGTCTTCGTCGTGCGCCTGAACGACGACGCCCGCCGCCGCGCGCAGCTGCGCGGCCCGGACCTCGTGATCCCGGCCGGCATGGTCGCGAGCATCCGCCGCGACGGCATCGCCCTCGACCGCTCCGTCGAGGCCCTCGGGCGGGTGAGCCGATGCTCCGCGTGAGCCTCGCGCTCCTCGGCGCGTTCCTCTGCGCCTCGGGCTCCGCGTCCTCGCTTCGGCTTCGTTCCGCTCCGAACCGCTTCGTACCTTCGCCGAGCGCGTCCGCACGTCCTGGCTCCACAGCCTCGTCCCATGCAGGAAAACCAGGGTTTTTCCGCCACCGCCCAGGCTCTCGCGGAAACGCTTAACCCCATAGACCCGTTCGTCGCACCGGGGGAGAGCATGCGCACTGGCCTGGCCACACCCATCGTCATCGCTCTCACGGCGCTCGCCGCCTGGCCGGCCGTGGCGCAATCGGCCGCCGACTACACCGGCGACGTCGTGCTCTTCCTCCACCGCGACGGGAGCATCACCGCCACGCCGCCCAACGCCACGAGCGACGCGGTCATGGAGTTCGGCCTGCTCCCGCCGCACAGCTTCAACTTCACCACCACGCCCCTCATGCGCAACTGGACGCTGCGCGGCCCGGGCACGCTCGTGCTCACCGTGACGAGCGCGTACTCCGTGCTCGGCCGGCTCAACGCCACCCTCACCTCGGACGGCGTGCCCATCGCCCGCACCGAGTCGAGCGAGTTCCTCATCGACGGCCGCGAGCAGGAGCTGGCGCTCGCCTTCGACGACCTGCACGGCCAAGTGCCCGTCGGCAAGCGCGTGGGCCTGGTCCTCGAGCTCACGCCCATCGCGTACGTGGACCTCATCGTCGGGCCGCAGGTCAACCTCGTGGACCTCAAGGTGGACATCCTGTTCGACTCGCAGGCCCACCGCGGCGGCCTGCACGTCCTCGGCTCCGACCCGGCCAGCCCGATGGGCACCGGCCCCGGCGGCCCGGGCGGCAACGGCAGCCCCGGCAGCTCCGGCGGCAGCGGCGGCAACGGCAACCCCGACGGCGGCACGAGCGGCACGGGCACGCCCGGCCAGCCCATCACGCTCCTCGGCTCCGCGCCCGTCCCGCCCGGCATGGTCCTCATGGGCCTGGGGACGAGCGGCATCGTCACCATCAGCGCGCTCGCGCTCCGTGGGAGGTACGGCTTTGGCTGAAGCAACCCGTCGTCGCATGCTGTGGACCATCATCCTGGTGAGCTGCGCGTTCTTCGTGTTCACGCTCCTCGTCGCCGCCACCGGGACGCTCACCGAGGGCTGGTACCTCGCGGGCGCAGCGGTCTGGTCCGTGCTCCTCGTCCTGGCCTTCGTCATGCTCGTCACCGAGCGCGACCAGGCGGCGCAGCCGGTCGTGGTCCAGCAGACCCCAGCCCAGGCCCTGCCCGTGATGGTCATGCCCGTCATGGCCGCGCCCCCCCTGCAGGCCCCGCCCGTCGCGGAGCGCATCGTGCGGACGGAGCGCGTCGTGTACAGCACGCCCCGCGGGCAGGTCATCGAGGTGCGCGAGGGGAGCAACGGCTCCTCGCGCCGCACGTTCATCGTCGAGGGCGACCACGAACCCCTGACCTCCGACGACGTCGAGCGCATCGTGGACGCGCGGGGCTGGCCGGCCGGCGAGCGGCCGGACGAGGAGCACCTGCGCGCCGCGCTGCAGCGGTGGGGCCGCATCCGCGGGGAGGTGCCCTGAATGATGGACACGCGCAACGACATCAACGGCAGCACGTGGAAGGACCTGTACGACCTGGAGCGGAAGCGGCTGAGCATGCTGTGGAAGGCGTTCGAGGACGCCGAGCGACGCGTCCAGGAGCTGGAGTCCCGGCTCACCGACCTGTCGGAAGCGCCCATCGCGCCTCCGGCGCGCACGGCCACGGTGGCCACCGTGCCGGAGATCGTGGAGGTCGTGCGGCCCATGGCCACGCTCACCGACGGCAACGGCGGCGGCGAGCGCACGGAGATGGAGCCGCAGACGCGCTTCCCGGTCAAGCTCATGAAGACGGGCGACCTGCCCGGCATCAAGGCGACCGAGGTCGAGAAGCTGCGCACCTACGGCATCAACGTCACGGACGAGATGCTGCACGCGGACCTGGACAGATTGGCCGAGGCGAGCGGCGTGGACCGCCAGCGCCTGCAGCGCTTCCGCGACCTGAGCGAGGTCATCGGCGTGAAAGGCATCGGCCCGGTGTGGGGCGAGCGCCTGGTGGATGCCGGCATCAATGACATCCGGCACCTGGCCAAGCTCACCCCGGAGGAGCTGAGCCGCACGCTGCTCCGCAGCTACGAGAAGCAAGGCCTGGGCGAGAAGCGCATGCTCGTGCTGCAGCGCACGCTGCCCGCGCGCGCCGGCCAGCTCATCGCGGCGTCGAAGCGGGACGCGAGGAACCTCTGAGGCCGGCACCGGTCCGGTCTACAAGCGGTGGACAACAAAGGGGTTCCACCCCGGGCGGCAACGTACCCTCATGCCCGCCGGGAGCCGCCCGAAGCGGCCGGATCGCCGCGAGCGCATCGCCCGCTTCGACAGCCTCACCGTGGTGAGCTGGGACGACGTCGTCGCGCTCGAGCCCGGCTTGGCCGGACTCGGCATGGCATGAGCCGAAAGGACTCCAACCCCCAACCCTCGGATGGTGCCGCGGACTCCCCGAAGCAACCCCGCTCCGGAGCGCGGCATCCTCCTTTTCTTCTCACAGCGGCACGGGCGCCCGCTCGCCCGTGACCTTGTTGAACTCGCCCAGGCGGCGGTCCAACGGCCGGTCGCCCTGGACGGTGGCCCAGTAGACGCGCGTCTGCGGGGGCAGGCCGCCGCGCTCCTCCTTCCACCGCGCGAGGAAGCCGCGCGTGATGGGGTCGTGGGAGTAGCCGGAGCCGATGGGCATGCCCACCTCCTGCTCCAGGGCGCGGATGTGCGCGTCCCGCGCGACCTTGGCCACGATGCTGGCCGCGCCGACGATGGCGTGGCTCCGGTCCGCCTCGTGCTTGCTCAGGATGGGGAAGCTCAGCGGCAGGCAGAGCCGGGCGATGCGCGCGCCGAACCGCTCCTCGTTCACGTCGCACGCGTCCACCACGGCCCGGCTCGGCTGCAGGGCGCGCAGCACGTCGGCGAACGCCTCGGCCTCGATGTCGTTCAGCGTGCACGTCGCCATGCGCTGGTTCAGGACCCCGGCCGGGATGACGCGCACCTCGCACCGCGCGTAGGCCTGGATGCGCTGGGCGACGGCCTCGCGCTTCTCCGCCGGGACGAGCTTCGAGTCCTTCGCGCCGAGCTTGCGCAGGTGGGCCGGGATCCTCGCCGCGACGCAGGCGACGACGAGGGGGCCGAGCACAGGGCCTCTCCCCGCCTCGTCCACGCCCGCGAGCATGCCCGGGCAAGGGGGCAGGGCGCTACAAGCCATTTGCGTCCCCGGTTCCGATGGACCTGGCAAGCGCTCAGGCGCGGAGCTGCTCCAGGAGGAAGTCGGCGTGCCCGTCCGCCTTCACCTTGTACCACGCGCCTTCGAGCTTGCCGTCGGGGCCGACGAGGAACGTGCTGCGCACCACGCCCATGTACGTGCGGCCGTACATGCTCTTCTCCTGCCACACGCCGTACTGCTCCAGGACCTTCTGCGTCGGGTCGCTCGCCAGGCGCACCTTGAGCTGGTGCTTGGCGATGAACTTCGTGTGGCTCGCGCTGTCGTCCGGGCTCACGCCCACGACCGCCGCCTTGAGCTTCGTGAAGTCGGGCAGCTTGGCGGTGAAGTCGCAGGCCTGCGTCGTGCAGCCGGACGTGTCGTCCTTCGGATAGAAATAGAGGACGAGGCGCTGGCCGCGGTAGTCGCTGAGCTGGAACTTCTTCCCGTCCTGGTCCACGAGCGCGGCGTCGGGCGCGGTCTCGCCGGCTTGCAGCTCGGCGGGCTTCTTCGCGGGCATGGGTCGCGCCTATGCGCCCGGCCGGCTTGAAGGTTCGCCGCCCGTGGGCTCGACGCGCAGCACCGGGCCGTCCTTGCCCCGCACGACCACGCGCTGCCCCGGCTGCAGCTCCCATTCGCTCACCGCCTGCCACTCCTCGCCGCGGAAGGTCACGAAGCCCTGCTTGCCCGGGCCGACGGGGGCCGTGACGTGCGCTTCCAGGCCCACGACCTCGGTGCTGATGGCCGGCTTGCGCCGACGCGCCTGCTGCACCTTGAGCAGGGCGAACACGAGGAAGCCGGCGAGGAGGAGGGAGGGCAGGGCGAGGATGAGCAGCACCTGCGCCTGGTACTGCGCCGGGAAGCTCCACTGCGCGGGCCCGGTCGGGCTGAGGGGCGCGAGGAACAGCGTGCCGAGGATGATGCACGCGATGCCCGCCGCGCCCAGCACGCCGAAGCCGTGGTGCAGCTCGGCCAGGAGCAGGATGGCCCCGAGGGCGATGAGGGCGAGCGCGACGAGGCTGACGTTGAACCCCATGCCGCCGAGCGCGAGGAGGATGAGCACGACGCCCGCGACCTCCGCGCCGTGGCCGGGCGCGCCCAGGCCGAAGATGAGGGCGTAGATGCCGACGAGCAGCAGCAGGCCGGACAGGAGCGGGTCGCTGAAGAGCGCGATGAGCTCGGTGCGCAGGCCGGGGTTGACCGGCTCGATGGGCGCGCCCGCGGTGTGGAGCGTGACGTTCCCGTTCGCCGTCGCGATGGTGCGGCCGTCGAGCTGGCGCAGCAGGTCCTGCTCGTCGCCCGCCACGACCTCGACCACGCGCGCATCCAGCGCGTGCTGCGCATCGAGATTGAGGTTCTGCGTGACGAACGCCTCGGCCGCGCTCTCGTTGCGCCCGTGCGCCGCGGCCAGGGCCTTGAGCTTGCCGACGATGGCGTTGATGACCTTCGTGTCGTTGATGGGCGTGAACCCGCCCGCGCCCAGCTCCACCGGCTGGCTGGAGCCGATGACGCTGAACGGGGCCATGGCCGCGACGTGCGTGCTGAGCAGGATGATGGTCCCGGCGCTCCACGCGTTCGCCGTGCGCGGGGCGACGTAGCCCACGACCGGGATGGCGCTGTTGCCGATGCGCTCCGTGATGCTGAAGGTCTCGGCGAGCCCGCCGCCGGGCGTGTTGAGCTTGAGGATGACCGCCTGCGCCCCGCGCGCCTCCGCCGCGCGCAGCCCCTCCTCCAGGTACATGTCGGTGGCGCGCGTGATGTCGCCGTCCACGCTCAGCTCCACCACCGGCTGCGCCGCCTGCGCGCGCGCGGACTGGCCGGCGAGCGCGAGGAGGACGAGGGCGGTCAGCAGCGCGCGCATGGCCTAGCCCTGCCGTTTCGCCTGCAGCGCCGCGCTC
>JAIVGT010000362.1 GCA_020201485.1 Halobacteriales archaeon | reverse complement strand
CGAAGGCCCCGGCGATGGCGAAGGGGATGGCGAGCTTGAGCAGCGCGATGAGGACGCGCGGCTGCTGGATGAGCACCACGCCCCGCTGCGCCAGGCGGCCGTAGTCGAGGCCGGCCTCGCGGCGCACCATCTCCATCGCGCCCAGGCCCAGGGCGCACCCGAGGAGCGTGACGGGCAAGCCCGGCCCGGCGCCGCCGAGCCCGTCGTGCACCGCCTGGAGCAGGGCCGCGGCCAGGCCGGTGACCGAAGCCAAGGCGACCATGAGCAGGTCGCCCAGCTTCCCCCCCGGGCTGACGAGCTGGAGGAGCGCGAGGAAGGCGAAGGTCAGGGGCACGAGGTCGAGGCTGCTCACGGACAACGGGCCCCAGGTCGAGAGGCTGGCCGAGCCCCATGGGAGGATGGTGCCCAGCAGGATGACGAGCATCGCGGCCACGCCCACGCGCTCCCCGGCGGAGTCGATGGAGAACAACGGCCCGGCGTCGGCCGCGTGCGCACCCCCGGGGGGCACGGCGGGCGGCTCGGACGCGTCGGGCATCGGGTTTTTGGAGTGCCGCGCGTTCCATAAGCGTATGGGTCCCGCCCTGCGACGCGAACCGCACCCGTCCGACGCGCTGCGCGGCGCGCACGGCCAGCACCTGCGCGGCAAGGTCGTGGGCCTGGGCGTGGACGCGGGCTCGGCGGCGCCGAGCGCGGTGCGCGTCGCGCGCGAGCTCCTGCGCTGGGGCGCGGAGGTCCAGCCGCTGCTCGTGCCCGGCGCGGAGGCGTGGGTGCCCGACGTCGCGCTCCACTACGCGACCGGCAGCAGGCCGCTGCGCTTCGACCCGCCGCGCCTCGACGCGTTGCTTCTCGCCCCGGCGGGGCCGGAACTGCTGCGCAAGCTCCGCCTCGGCATGGCCGACAGCGCGCCGCTGCAGGCCGCGCTCGCCCTGCGCGGGCAGGGACCGGTGATCGTGGCGGTGGACCAAGCGCCGGAGGGAGCCCGGCCCGTGCCGGACGCGCTGGACGCGGACGGCGCGCTGCGGCCCGAGGTGCTGGCCCGGGTGGTGTGCGCGAGCCTGAGCACGTCGCGCGTCGCGGGCAAGCGCGTGCTCGTCGTCGCCGGGGGCGCGGCCGAGCCGTTCGACGCCATCCGCACCGTGCAGCGGCGGGGCGACGCGGGCGTGGCGCGCGCGGCAGCGGAGGAGCTGCGGAGGCGCGGAGCCTTGGTCACGCTCCTCCTCGGCCCGGGGGTGCAGGGGCGCGCCCGGCAGGAGCGCGCCTACGACACGCTGCGCGACCTGGCGTTGATGGCCCCGCTCCTCGGGCAGCACGACGTGCTCCTCGCCGAGGACAGCCTGCCGGCGCTCAGCCCGGTGCAGCAGGCGGGCAAGGTGCGGAGCGGTCAAGCGGGGTTCGGCATCGAGCTCCACCACGCGCCCGATGTCCTCGGGGAGCTGCGCCGGCACGCCGCGCGCGCGCACATGTACCGCGCGACCACGGGGGACGTCGCGGCGCAGGGGCGCGCCCTGGCCGATGCCGCGGAGGCCCTGGCGTGAGCGAAGGAGCGGCGTTCGCGCCCGGGCACGTGACGTGCTTCTTCGAGATCCACGACGAGCACCCCGACCCGGTGCGCAAGGGCTCGCGCGGCGCGGGGTTCAGCGTCGCGCAAGGCGTGGTGAGCCACGTCCGCGCGGAGCGCGCCGAGCAGCAGCGCGTCGAGGTGTGGTTCGACGAGGAGCAGGCCGATGCGCCGGTCACGCAGGCCGCGGTGCGGAACCTGCTGGGCAAGAGCGCGATGCGCGTGCAGGTGCGCCAGCAGGTCCAGCTGCCCATCAGCCAAGGCTTCGGCATGAGCGGGGCGGGGGCGCTCAGCGCGGCCCTGGCCTTGGCCAAGGCGCTCCGCCTGCCGCGCAGCGACGCCGTGCAGGCCGCGCACAAGGCCGAGGTGCAGCAGCGCACCGGGCTCGGGGACGTCATCGGCCAGGTCACGGGCGGCATCGAGGTGCGCAGCGAGCCCGGCCTGCCTCCATGGGGGAGCTGCCAGCGCATCGTGGGCGAGGCGGAGCTCGTGCTGTGCGTGCTCGCCGGGCCGCTGGAGACGCGCAAGGTCCTGGAGGACGAGCGGAAGCGCGCCGCCATCAACAAGGCAGGCGGGGAATGCGTGCGCGCCTTCCTGGAGCAGCCGAACATCAAGAGCCTGTTCCGCCTGGGCAAGCAGTTCAGCCTGCAGAGCGGATTGGCCACGGAGCAGGTCGTGCGCGCCATCCGCGCCGCGGAGCGCGAAGGCGGGTTGGCGACGCAGAGCATGCTCGGGAACAGCGTCGTGGCGTACGGCGAGCCGGACGTCATGGAGCGCGCGCTGGCCGGGCACGGCGAGGTGCTGCCCACGCGCATCGAGCCGGTCGGGGCGCGCACCCTGGAGGTGCAGCAGGCTTCCAGCGGTGCGCGCGACAACGCGACAAGAGAGAAGTAGGGGCGCGTCGGGATGACACCCCATCCAGCGCATGTTCTTCAACCGCCGGCGCAGGCGCGAAGGCCGGCCTCCCATCCGCGGCTGGGGCTGAGTTCAGCGCGGCGCGACCCGGACGGCGACCGGCGCGCTGCCCTCGAACGCGAAGCGCACCGGCAGGAACCGCTGCACGACCTCGGCGTTCGTGCGCACGTGCAGGCTCGCCTCGCGCACGGTGAAGCTGCACGCCTGGCCCCGGGCTGCCGCGAGCGCGGCGTAGGGCAACAGCATGTCCGCGTTGTTCGCGTCCACGCTGCCGCCGCCCTGCGCCTCCG
>JAIVGT010000170.1 GCA_020201485.1 Halobacteriales archaeon | reverse complement strand
GCTCCAGCTCCGCCCACTTCGCCGGCTCCTTCGAGGCGGCGGCGAACGGGCCTGCTTGAAGGTCCCGGATGCTCTCCAGCAGGTTCTCCGTGTTGCTCTTCACGTAGGCGACCGGGTTGTTGAGCTCGTGCGCCACGCCGGCCACGAGCTGGCCCAGCGCGGCCATCTTCGCGCTCTGGATGAGGCGCGCCGTGCGGCGCTCCACCTCCTGCTCCAGGCTCTGGGAGTAGCGGCGCAGCTCGTCCTCCAGCGCCTTGCGGTCGGTGATGTCGGTGAGCGTGCACACCACGCTGCTCACGCGGCCCTCATGCAGGAGGGGCACGCCGCTCAGGATGACGTGCAGCTGCTCGCCCCGGCCGTTGCGGAAGTCCAGCTCCAGCGCGTGCAGCGCCTCCCCCTGCAGCAAGGCGTGGAAGCTGCGCGCCAGCTCCGCCCGACGGCGCGGGTCCTCCGGGCGCAGCACCTCCAGGAGGTCCCGCCCGGCCAGCTCCGGCTCGCGCACCAGCTCGGCGAACTTCGCGTTGTGGAACACGAGGTGCCCGTGCGGGTCGAGGGCGGCGATGCCGTCCGCGGTGCTGGCGAGGGTCGTCTCCAGGCTGGCCTTCGCGTCCTGCAGCTCCAGGTTCGCCGCGCGCAGCTCGCGCGTCCGGCCCTCCACCATCTGCTCCAGCCGCTCCGTGTAGTGGCGCAGCTGCTGCTCCAGGCCGGCCTTCGCCGTCACGTCCTCGAGGAGGAGCACCGCCCCGCGCACGCCCTTGTCGTCGCGCAGCGGCATGCCGCTCCACGTGGCGACGAGCTCGCGGCCGTAGAGCGTGGTGTAGGGCAGGGTCAGGTCGCGGAACGGCTCGCCCCGCAGCAGGGCGAGGATGCGCTCGCGCAGCTCGGCCTTGCCGGCGATGACGGGCAGGTCCGTGATGCGCTCGAACCAGCCGCGCGGGAGCTGGCCGGGCTCGTGCCCCATGGCGCGCAGCAGGTACGGGTTCTCGTACGTGATGCGGCCCTCCTGGTCGAGGTAGGCGATGCCGATGGGCGCGTTCTCCACGATGTCCTGGTTGAAGTTCTTCAGGCTGAGGAGCTGCCGCTCGCTGCGCCGCGTCTCGCTCACGTCGCGCAGCAGGAGCACCGCCCCCGCGACCCCGCCCTCGCGCAGGATGGGCACGCCGCTCACCGCCAGGTCCACCTCCTTGCCGAGCAAGCTGGTGAAGCCGAAGCTCAGCTCGGTGAACGCCTCCCCCCCGAGCAGGGCGCGGATGCGCGCCGCGAGCTCGGGCTGGGCCCGCACGCTCGGATGCTCGAAGAGGTCCATGTTCAGCGCCGGGCTGACCGCGCCCTGCACGCCCATGATGGTCAGCATGGCCGGGTTCTCGTAGGTCACGCGGCCCTGCGCGTCGAGGTACGCGATGCCGACGGGCGCGTTCTCCACCAGGTCCTGGTTGAAGTTGCGCAGCTCGAGCATCTCGCGCTCCGCCCGCTGCCGGGCGGTGATGTCGCGCACGAACGCCACGCTCGCCAGCTTGCCCTCGATCGTGCCCTGGCCGGCGCTGACCTCGATGGGGATGCGCTGCCCGTCCTTGCGCACGAGCACGCTCTCCCGCCGCGGCGCGCTGCCCGCATGCTCCGCGCCGAGGAACTTCGTCAGCTCCCCGGCCGGGGTGAGGTCCTCCAAGCCGAGCCGGAGCAGCTCCTCCTTGCCGTACCCGGCGATGCGGGCGAACTCGTCGTTCACGAAGGCCAGGCGCGTGCGGCCCTGCTCCTGGCGGATGATGGCCACGCCCTCCCCGGCGCGGGCCGCGGTCTCGACGACCGCCCGGTACGTCGCCTCGCGCTCGTGCAGCGCGTCGTAGAGCTGCGCGTTGCGCACGGCGATGGCGCACTGGTTGGCGAAGGTCTGGACGAGGTGCATGTGGTCCTCGTCGTACGCGTCCTCGCGCTCCCGGTTCCACACGGCGATGACGCCGAGCACCCGGCCCTCGGCGAGCATGGGCGCGCCCAGCCAGCAGCGCGTCGAGGGGCCGAAGGGCGCGATGCCGAGCTTCGCCGTGCTCTGCTCGTACTCCCGGCCGACGAGCAGGGGCTGCCGGGTGCGGATGACGTGGTCGGCCAGGCCGTGCGCCAGGGGCCGCTCCTTCGGCGGCACGCGCTGCCCGTCCTCGAAGTAGTAGGGGAAGTAGAGCTTCTGCGTGCTGTCGTCGAACAGGCAGATGAACATGCCGCGCGTGTCCATGAGCTGGCCCATGGCCTGGTAGATGGCCTCGTACAGCTCCTCCGGGTTCAGGACCGTGGCCAGGCGGCGGCCGATCTCGTTGAGCCGCTCCAGCTCGCGCGTCTTGCGCTCGGCGCGCTCGCGCTGCTCGGCCAGGGCCCGCCGCAGCTCGTCGATGGGCACGGGGAGAGGAGCCGCGACCTCCGGCATGCGCACCGGCAGGCGCACCCGCCGCGGGCTGCGCCGGGGGTGGGGCCGGGTCTTGCGCCGCTCCGGCGCGGCCCGGGGCTTGCGCCCGCGGGGACGGCGGGGCGGCTTCCGCTCCTTGCGTTTCCGGACCAACGCGCGCCTCCGGGGTTGATATCTGCTCGCTCCAAGCGCCGGGTGGGCATAAGGGTTGCGAGCTTGGCCCGGGCCGGCGCGAACGCGGCAGCCGCTCCGCTGGCTCAGGAAGGAAAAGAAAGGAGGCCGGCGCGCGGGCCGGCAGCGCTGGCTCAGGCCACGTTCGGGAACGACACGTACGTGTCGAAGTCCCGCACCGACTCCACGCCGGCGCCGGTGTTGACCGTGCCATCGATGCTCGTGTGCAC
>JAIVGT010000169.1 GCA_020201485.1 Halobacteriales archaeon | reverse complement strand
GACGAGGAGGCCGGAGCTGAGCACGAGCAGCACGAGCGCGGCGGTCGCGGTCCGGCGATGCGCCATGCCGAGCGCTCGGGACCGCGCCCCTCTTGCCGTTGTCGCGGGGGGCAAAGTCCCGTGCGCCCGGCTCGCATGGCGCTTCGCGCCGGACGGGGGCCCTGGTCCGCACCGGGGGATGTGGCCGTGCAGGAAGCCTCGTCAAGCAGCACGCCCGAGGCTTTCCTGCGATGGCCAAGCCCTGGCTCCTGCTCGCGGCCCTGGCCGCGCTCCTCCTCGCGGTCCCGGCCCAAGCCGAGCCCGCGCTCACTGCCTTGGCCAGCCCGAGCCCGAACACGCTCGCCGATGCCTCCTGGCGCAGCGACGGGGCGATGGCGCTCGCGGTCGGGGGCCAGCCGGGCGAAGGCGTGGCGCTGCGCGTCGAGGACGGCGTGGTCCGCCTGGCCCACGAAGGTCCGCAGCGGTTCCTCGCCGTCGCCTGGCATCCCTCGTTGCCCTTCGCCCTCGTGACCGGCGACGACACGCTCCTCCGCACGGACGGCCTGGACTTCACGCGGCTCGCCCTGCCCGACGGCGTCGCCCCGTTCAACGGGCGGAGCGTGAGCTGGAAGCCCGATGGGAGCGAGGCCCTCGTCAGCGGCAGCGCGCTGCTGCGCTTCACGACCGCGACCGGCAGGCTCGACGTGGTGCGGCAGGCCGCGGACGAGAGCTTCGGCCCCGTGGCATGGAGCCCGCGTGGGGACGTCGCGCTCGTCGAGCAGGCGCAGCGCACGGCGGGGGCGTGGCGGCTCGGCCGGCTCCTGACCTTCGACGGCGCGCAGCTCGTGCACGTCGCGGACGCCGGCAGCGGGGACGCGCTCGTGACGCGCATCGCGTGGAAGCCCGACGGCACCTCGGCCCTGCTCGCGACGCTCGCGCCATCGGGCGCAGGGAGCGTGCTGCGCTGGGAGCAGGGCGCGCTCGCCCCCGGCTTCACGCCCGCGCGCGGGTCCGTGGCCGGTATCGCCTGGCGGGCTGGCACGGCGCTCCTCGCCGGCGGCGGCGGGCTCGGCTTGGCGCAGACGGACGGGGCAGCGCTCACGCCGCTCCGGGACGTGCCCGTCGAACTCCTGGCGGCGGCCTGGCAGCCCGGTGGGGAACAAGCCTTGCTCGCCGGGGCGGGCGGCGCGCTCTACGCGTGGGAGCCGCCCGGCGTGCCGCGCGCGCACATCGCAGCGCCGCTTCCCGGCGCGGTCCTCAACACGCCCATCCGCATCATCGCGACCGCCAGCGCGCGCGAGGGCCACGGGCTCGAAGCCGTGCAATGGCGGCTCGACGAGGGCGCGTGGCGGGGCATGAGCCTGGACGGCGCGTCGTGGCGCGCGCCGTGGGACGTCACGGACGCGACCGAAGGCGTGCACACCCTGCGCGTCCGGGCGCGCGACGACGCCGGCCCCGGCCCGGAGGTGCGCAGCGACGTGCGCGTCTCCCACGCCACGCCCACCCCGGCGCTGCGCGCCGACCTCGACGGCGCGGTGGCGAAGCTCACCTGGACGGACACCGGCGACCCGATGTACGAGGTGCAGGACGCGCTCGACCCGGCGTTCGCCGACGCGCAGGTGCTGGCGCGCACGGCGCATCCGGGCGCGACGCTCTCCCTGGGCGCGGGCGAGCACCACGTCCGCGTGCGCTCTCTCGGCATCGCCCCCGGGCCGTGGAGCGCGCCCTTGGTGCTCCACGTGCTGACGAAGGACTCCCAGCCCGCCACCCCGGCGCTCCCCCCGCCCGACGCGCCCCCCGCGCGCCTGGTCCCGGCACCGAGCATCGCGCTGCTCGCGCTGGCGGGGCTAGCTGGAGCGCGGCTCGCGCGCCGCGCGCGCTGACCGGCAGCCTGACCCGCGCCTGCACGCTGCCGCCTGCCAACGCGCCTCGAAAACCCCAGCGTTGCTCCGACACGCTGAAGAGGGACCCCCGTCGGGGGAGTTTCTAGGGATGCCCGATGGACGACGACGGCACGGCATACCATTGCCCGACCTGCAACCGCGGGCCAGGCGAGCGCTGCGTGGACCCTCAGGGGGCCGCCCGCCGACCGCACCGCGACCGCGCCTCGGCGCGGCTTCTCCACCCGCCCGACCGGCACCTGCAGTTGAGCTAGGCGGCGTCGAGCGCCTGCTTCAGGTCGTCCCAGATGTCCTGCGCGTCCTCGATGCCGACGCTGACGCGGAGCAGGCCATCGGTCACGCCGCTCCGCGCGCGCTGCTCGGGCGGGATGCTGGCGTGCGTCATGGCCGCGGGATAGCACACGAGCGTCTCGACCGCGCCCAGGCTCTCTGCGAGGCGCGCCAGCTGCAGGCGGGGCACGACCTTGTCCACGGCGGCGCGCGAGCCGAGGTCGAAGCTCACCATGCCGCCGAAGCCCTGCATCTGCCGCTGGGCGAGGGCGTGCTGCGGATGCGAGGCCAGGCCCGGGTAGTGCACCTTCTTCACCTTGGGGTGCTTCGCGAGCTGCTCCGCGATGGACTGGGCGTTCGCGCAGTGCTGCCGCATGCGCAGGCCGAGCGTCTTGATGCCGCGCAGCAGGAGCCAGCAGTCGAACGGGCTGGGCACGGCTCCGATGGCGTTCTGCCGGAAGGCCAACGGCTCCTCCGTCTCGGCGCGCGTCGTCGTGACCAGGCCGCCCACGACGTCGCTGTGGCCCCCGAGGTACTTCGTGCTGCTGTGCATGACCAGGTCCGCGCCGAGCTCGTGCGGCCGCTGCAGGGCCGGGCTGCTGAACGTGTTGTCCACGGCGACGAGCGCGCTGCGCGCGTGCGCGACCTCGCTC
>JAIVGT010000361.1 GCA_020201485.1 Halobacteriales archaeon | reverse complement strand
GGCCACGCTGCTCGCGCATGCCACGAGCCACGACGTGCGGCCGCACCGGAGCGCGGTGGGCTACGCCAGCTTCGCCTTGGGCTAGCAGGGCATGGTGCGGTCCACGGTGTCGAAGACGACGGGCTTGCTCGTGCTCGGGATGCTGGCGAGGTCCGCGGGGTGAGTGATGATCTGCGCGTTGTAGCAGGCCGGCCCGGGCGTGTCGCGCGCGACGCGGACGACGATGCGCGCGCCGTCGTCGCTCGCGTTCACGACCTCGGTGCTGTAGCCGCCGGTGCGCTTCTCGCCCCAGAAGTAGGCAACGACGGTGCGCCGCGCGAAATCCACGCTCGGGGCTTGGCCCCCGCCGCAGCTCCGGCCCCACAGCTCCTGGAGCGCGCCTTGGCTGTTGATGACGTCGCTGCGCTCCGCGGCCTGCTGGGAGGCGCAGCCCTCGATGCGCGCCACGTCGAGCAGGGCGGTGCTGCCCGTGCCCCCGTTCGTGCCGTTCGCGCCGGGCGGGGCGGGCGTGGCGCAGCCGGCGAGGAGGAGCGCGGCGAGGACGGCGGGGAGCGGGCGCATGCCGGGCCATGCGCTTCCCGGGCCCATGAACTTTGGCGGCGCACCTGCGAACCTTTTTCCCGCGGGGCTCCATGGCCCGCCGTGGCCGAGGCGAGCGCACCGGGCAAGGCCATCCTCCTCGGCGAGCACGCCGTGGTCTACGGCGAGCCGGCCATCGCCGTCGCGCTCGACCTGCGCACCTACGTCACGACCGTCCCGCGTCCGGGCGGCATCACCGTGCACGGCGAGCCCCTGCAGGACAAGCTGTTCCCTCATCTGCGCAAGGCGGTGGAGATGACCGGCGCGCGCGACGTGGAGCTGCGCATCGAGTCGGAGCTGCCGAGCAGCGCGGGGCTGGGGAGCAGCGCGGCGCTGAGCTGCGCGGCTCTCGGCGCGCTGCTCCGGAGCCGGGGGCACGACGTGCGCGCGAGCGAGGTGGCGCGCCTCGCCTTCGACATCGAGCTCGCCACGCAGGAGGGCCGCGCCAGCCCGACGGACACGACGACGAGCGCCGCGGGCGGAGGCGTGCTCGTGGACAGCGCCCCGGGGCCGGGCTTGCTCTGGAGCTTCGAGCGCAACGGGAAGCGCTGGCACCTCCATCGCGTGCCCGTGCCCGAGCTCACCCTCGTCGTCGGCATGAGCGGGCAGCGCGGCCGGACGAGCGAGCAGGTGGCGCGCGTGGCGCAGGTCGTGCAGCGCGACGGGTTGGGCACGGTGCGCGAACTGGGCGACATCGCGCGGGCCGGGGCCAAGGCGCTCGCGGCGAAGGACCAGGAGGAGCTGGGCCGGCTCATGGACCGCGCCCATGCCGGCCTGCGCACGCTGGGCGTGAGCACGCCGCGCCTCGACGAGTTGGTGCAGGCGGCGCGCGCGCACAGCTACGGCGCGAAGCTCACGGGCGCGGGCGGCGGGGGCAGCATCATCGCCCTGACGCGGGAGCCGGAGCGCGTCGTGCACGTCCTGGAATCGAAGCAGTGCCCGGCGCTCGTGGCCAAGCTCACGCCCCGCGGCGTGGAGGCAGCGCCATGATGCTCGTGAAGCTCGGCGGCAGCATCATCACGCGGAAGGGCGGGGCGAAGCAGGTGCGGCGGGACGTGCTGCGCCGGCTGGCGCATGAGGTCGCGGCCGTGCCCGAACTCATCGTGCTCCACGGGGCGGGCAGCTTCGGCCACACCCTGGCGAAGAAGGCCGGCCTGAAGCAGGGCATCGCGCGGCCCAGCCAGTTTCACGCCGCCAGCCTGGTGAGCGCGGACGTGCGCACGCTCCACGTCGAGGTCCTGCGCGCGTTGCAGGCGGCGAAGGCGCGCCCGTTCAGCATGCCCCCGGGCCAGGTCGGCTTCGCGCGCGGCGGGCAGCTCGCCGTCATGGCCATGGGCCCGTTCCGGCTGGCATTGCAGCAGGGATTCACGCCCGTGAGCTGCGGCGACGTGCTCCTCGACGAGCAGCAGGGCGTGGCCATCGTGAGCGCCGATGCGGTGGCGCTGCACTTGGCGCGGGAGCTGGGCGCCGAGCGCATGGTCTTCGCCACCGACGTGGACGGCATCTACACCGCGCCCCCGGGCAAGCCCGGTGCCGAGCTCATCGAGCACTGCAGCCCCGATGCCCTCCGCAAGCACGTCCTCGGCGGCAGCGGCAAGACCGATGTCACCGGCGGCATGGCGGGCAAGGGCCAGGCCATCGCCGCCATGGCGGAGCTGGGGTGCGAGGTCTGGGTGGTGAACGGCCTGAAGCCGGGGCGGGTGCGCGATGCGCTGCGCGGCAAGGACCCGGTGGGGACCATCGTGCGGGGCTAAGCCGCGACCTTCAGGTCGCGCTCCATGCTGGCGATGAAGCCGTCCCACATCTTGTCCAGCTCGCGGCGGATGGCCGGCTTGGCCAGGGTGAGGCGGAGCTTGCTCTTCAGGCGGCGCGCGCGGAACCTGTAGTCCACGTCGAGCCGGCAGCCGTTCGCGGTGGGCGTGAGCTTGTAGAGGTACACGCTGCCGTTGAGCCCGCCGTCCTTGTGGCGGAAGCGCGCCTCCCAACGGTCGGGCGGGAAGAGGTGCACGTCCGCCGTGCCGCTCATCGTCCGGCCCAGGACCTCGAGGTGGCCCTGCAGCACGACCTTGTCTCTCGTGCGCTCCACGACCGGCCGGGCCTTGATGATGGCCCCGGCGCGCTGCGGGTCGTCGTCCTGGTAATCCGTCAGCCAGGCGTAGGCCGGGCCCAGCGGGACGCGCAGCTCCCGGCTCCAGTGCAGCACGACGTGCTCGCCCATGGCGCGGGA
>JAIVGT010000203.1 GCA_020201485.1 Halobacteriales archaeon | reverse complement strand
GAGGGGGGCGACGTGGCTCTGGAAGGCGAGGCGCTCCGGCTCCGCCGCTCCGACGAAGAGCGAGTCCACCTCCTTCTTGTCGAGGCCGGGCGCCGCGTCGAACGTGGCCTTGCCCGCTTCCTGGACGAGCTCCTTCCACGTGGCGTTGCGCACACCGAACTTGGCGAGCCCGCCGGCGACGATGGCGACGTGGCGCAAGGATATCAGCGACGCTACGCGGGCGCGGGGGAAGAAGGTTGCGCCCCCTGCACCCGTTCGGTCGAGGGGCACGATGCAGCGGGAAGGCTCATCGCGGGCGGCGCGGCTCGCGGGGCATGCGCGTGGACGTGGTCGGCGGCAGCGTGGGCGGCCTGGCGGTGGCGGAGCATCTGCTCGCGCAGGGGCACGACGTGCACGTGTGGGAGGAGCATCGCGACCCGGGCGTGTTCGATGCGTGCGGCGAGGCGTGGACCGAGCCTGCGCTTTGCCCGCTGCCGAAGGACGCGGCGCACGGCTTCGTCGCGCGGCTGCAAGGCTTCATGATGCACTGCTGGCCGCGGCCGGGCGAGCACGTGACCGCGCGCCTGCCGGTGCGCGAGGCGTACATGAGCTACCGGCACGTCGTGCAGCGCCGGTGGGCGGAGCGGCTGGCGAAGCTGGGGGCGGAGCTGCACCTCGGCGCGCGCGTCGCCCCCCAGGGGCTCGATGCCTTGCCGGGCAAGCTCGTCGTGGACGCGAGCGGCTGGCCGAGCGTGGGCGCGCAGCGCTTCGGGTTCACGGGTGAGCTCCGGAAGCCGCTCCTCGCGTTCTACGCGAACGTGCCGCTGCGCGACGAACGCTTCTCCGAGGGCTGGCTGCACGCCATCGTGCCCAGCCACTTCACGGAGTTCTCCGGGTACACGTGGGTCTTCCCCCGTCCGGACGGCGTCGCGAACGTCGGCGTGGGCTGGGACCCGCTCGACCCGCACCGCCCGCGCGACCATCGCCACGCCTTGCGCGCGACGGAGGAGCGCCTCGGCATCGCGGAGCAGCGCTGGGTCGGGGCGAACCTGCCCATCTGGGAGGGCTTGCCCGTGGAGCGCGCGCTCCAGCACCTGCCGTCGGGCGTGCCCGTCGCCGCCGTCGGGGACGCGGCGGGGGCGGTCGGCCCGCTCACCGGCGACGGCATGGGTCCCGCCTTGGAATCGGCCTCGCTGCTCGCGGATTGCCTCGCCGCCGGGCAGCTCACGCGCTACCCGGAGCGCCTGCGCGCGCACTTCCGCGGCCGCGACGAGGCGCATTGGCGCATCCGGTCCTACTGGGACGGGCCGGGCGACCTGCGGCTGTTCGCGCGCCTCGTGCGCGCGCTGGACGGCCTGCCCTTCGAGCAGCTCGACCGCGACCCGCGCGCGACGCTGCGCCGCGTGGTGCGGCACCCGGGGCTGGCGATGCGCTTCGGACTGGCGCAAGCCTGGCAGCGCGCGGGGTGGGCCCGATGAGCCGGTGGGACGCGGCGCAGGCCGAGGCCGACGCGGCGCTCGCGGGCGTGCTCGCGGAGCAGCCCGTGGAAGTGCGGGACGTGCTCGGACCCGCGACCCGGGGCGGGAAGCGGCTGCGGCCGTGCGTGCTCCTCCTCGTGCACGATGCGCATGGCGGCGGGGCCCGCGCGGTCGCGCTCCGCCACGCGGTCGCCGTCGAGCTCGTGCACACGGCCACGCTCATCCACGACGACATCGTGGACGACGACTGGACGCGGCGCGGCCGGCCGGCGACCCGCGGCGTGCTGCGCGACGCCTTGCGCGGGAGGGCCGGGGCCCGCCGCCCGGATGCCCTCGCGGCGTTGGCCGGGGATGCCTGCCTCGCGCTGGCGATGGGCCTGGTGCAGGAGCCGGAGGCGAGCGCGCGCGTCGCTGCCGCGCTCCTCGCCGCCTGGCGCGGGGCGTGGCGCGAGGCGCTGGGGGAGCAGGGCGGGGAGGTGGCACGGGGCAAGACCGCGGTGCTCTTCCGCCTCGCGGCGGAGCTCGGCGCGTGCGGCGCCGGCGCGGACCCGGCTGCCGCCGGAGACTTCGGCGAGACGCTCGGCTTGGCCTACCAGGCGGCGGATGACGCGGCCGACGCAGGGGGCGACGCGGCGCATGCGGTGCGCCTCGCCGAGCGCGCCCGCGACCTTGCCCAGGGCCTGCCGGCGGGTGCGGCGCGCGACGCCCTCGCCGCGGCGCCGCTGCGCATCGTGCGCGCGGCCCTGCCCCTGGAGGAAGCGCCGTGATCCCCGCGCTCGAGGCGGCGCGGCCGGTGCCGGTGCGCCTCGTCGTCCAGCCGCGGGGCTACGCGCGCGAGTCGCTCGCCCTGCTGCACGCGCCGCGGCTGGCCATGGTGCTGCTCCTCTGCACGGTGGGGACGTTCCTCGCGCCCGAGGTGGATGGGGTGCGCTTCGTCGCGGAGCTGGCGCTGCTCGGGCTCGGCGTGGGCCTGGGCGCGTACCGGCTGGACGAGCTGCAGGACCGCACGACCGCTCCGAGCGTGCCGCGCGCGCACCACCTGGCGCTCGCGTTCCTCGGCCTGGCCGGCATGCTCGGCATCGGCGCGTGGATGGCGCTCGCGTACAGCGCATGGCTCCTGCTCCCGCTCGGCATCGCCGTGCTCGGCGTCGTGGGCTACAACGTCGTGCGCGTCCTGCACCGCCCGCTCGTCTACGCGCTCACCTGGGGGGCGATGCCCGTCTGGGCCAGCTTCAGCCTGCAGACCCTGGCCTGGCCCAGCCCGGCGGTGTGGGCGGCGGGCGTGCTCCCGGCGGCGCTCGCGCTCGAGCATCTCTGGACGTGGGGCCTGCGGCGGTGCGGCCGGGGCGCGGTGTGCGCGAAGGAGCAGAACGCGCTGCGCGGAGGCTCGAACGGCCCCTGCCATAGCCTGAGCGTGCGCTGCGCCACGCGGCTCACCATGCCCGACGAGGTGAACGCGCACGCGAAGCAGCTGCTCCGCTTGCAATATGCGATGGTCCTGGGCCTGACGGCGATGGTGGTGCTGCAGCATGCCGGCTGAGCAGGAGCTGGCGCGCCGCTTCTTCGCCGATGCCGGCCCGAGCTACGAGTCCGTGCTGCGCTGGGCGACCCTCGGCCAGGACGCGCGATGGAAGCGCGCGCTCCTGCGCGAGCTACCGCGTCGCGGCGACGTGCTCGACTACGCCTGCGGCACGGGCCTGCTCACGCGCGCCGCCGCGGATCGTTGCCACGGCCAAGCCCTCGGCGTGGACCTGAGCGCGAGCATGCTCGCCCAGGCACGGGCGAACGTGCGCCTGCCCACCGTGCGCTTCGTGCAGGGCGATGCCGAGTCCTGGGAGCCGCCCCCGAGCAGCTTCGACGCCGTGCTCGCCGCGTACCTCCCGAAGTACGTGCGCCTCGACCGCTGGCTCCCGCGCGCCGCGCGCGCCTTGCGCCCCGGCGGCGTGCTGCTCGCGTACGATTTCGCCTACCCGCCGAGGCCGTGGCGCAGCGCGTGGGCAGCATGGTGGCGCATCGCGCAGCCCCGCCTCGCGCGCGACCCGGCGTGGCGGGACGTCGCGGAGGAGCTGCCCCGCCTCATCCGGACGAGCCGCTGGCTGCCCGACATGCTGCAGGCCTTGCCCCGGCACGGCTTCGTGGACGTGCGCGCGCGGCCCCTGACCTTCGGCGCGTGCGTGCTCGTCACGGCGCGCCGCGACGACCGCCGCGACGACTGATGTGCCGACACCGCCAAGGACCTCCGGGCCGAGCGGCCGTCGTGGACCTCAAGCGCGCCATCCAGGAAGGGCTGGGCCTGCGACCACGCGACGGCGATGCACGAGGAGGCGAAGCGCCCGGCGGCGAAGGGGACCGAGGCGCAGCGCAAGCTGCGTCCGCCCGAGCCGGGCTAGGCGGTCGCCACGCGCTTCGCGATGGCGCTGCCGACCTCGCTGCACTTCGCCGTGCCTCCCAGGTCGTAGGTCAGCGTCTTGCCCTCGCTGCACACGAGCCCGACGGCGCGCTCGATGGCCTCCGCCGCAGCGACGAGCTTCGCGTCGCCCTTCTTCCGGCCGAGCCAGTCGAGGAGCATCTGCAGCGCGAGCGCGGTCGCCATCGGATTCACCGCGTCCTTGCCGGCGTGCTTCGGGCTGCTGCCGTGGATGGGCTCGAACATGGCGTGCCGGTCCCCGATGTTCCCCCCGGCGGCCATCCCCATGCCGCCCTGCAGCACCGCCGCCAGGTCGGTGACGATGTCGCCCATCATGTTCGTGGCCACGGCGACGTCGTAGTACTCCGGCTGGCGCAGCATCCACTGGCAGAACGCGTCCACGTAGGCGTAGTCCTTCTCGACCGTGGCGTGCCGGGCGGCGACCTCGTCGTACACCAGGCGGAAGAGCTGCGAGCCCCGCAGCACATTGCTCTTGTCGATGCACGTCACGCGCCGCATCCGGTCCTTGGGCGCGCCCCGCTGCCGCTGCTCGCTCGTCTTGAACGCGTACTCGATGACGCGCTCGCTGCCCTTGCGCGTGATGACGTTGTTGTCGATGGCGACCTCGACGCTGCCGCCGCGCTCCAGCCAGCCGCGCGCCGGCGTGTACAAGCCCTCGGTGTTCTCCCGGATGATGACGTTGTCCACGTGCTCGGGCCTCCACACCTGCTGTAGTGTGCCGCTGATGTTGTGCCGCACGCCCGGGTACAGCTTGCACGGCCGCACGTTCGCGTACAGGTCGAGCCCGAAGCGCAGGCCGAACACCACCCCTGCGCCGGCGATGTTGCCGTCGGGCAGGCTCACACCCGGCCATCCCACGGCGCCGAGCAGGATGGCGTCGCTGGCCTTCGCCGCCTCGAACGCGCCCTCCTCCCACTCCTTGCCGGTGCGTGCGTAGTACTGCGCGCCGCATCGGTACGTCGTGGTCTGGACCTGGAGGCCGAAGCGCTCCGTGCAGGCCGCGAGGATCTTCTCCGCTTGCGCGACGACCTCGGGGCCCGTCCCGTCGCCGGGCAGGAGCGCGATGCGGTGCATGGGGCGCGATGCGGCGGTCGGGCTAAAAGCTACCGGCGGCGCAGGGCCGGCTTGCCTTCGTTGGCGCGGTCCCGGTTGATGAGCCACCGGCCGAGAGGCCCGGAGGTGTCGAACTGGTCGAGCTCGATGGGGTCGTCTCCTCGATGTCCATCGTCGGTCTCGTGCGCGGTCGCGCCCCTTGAGGCTTGCCATTGCGCGCACATGCGACAAGGGATGCCGGCGGAACGCTCGGCGGTAGGCGAGGCGGAGCAGGGTGGCGGCGACGATGAGCACGGTCCCGAGCGCGGCTTCGAAGGCGCTGGCGAGCCCACGGTCGTCCATCACGGCTCGTCGGGCTGCGGCCAGCATGAATCTCTTGCGGGTGTCGCGCACACCAGGCAAGCCTTCATGCCCCGCCCCCCGCTCCCACCTCCGTGCAGCCCGCGCACCTGGCGCAGCCGCTTCGCCGCGATGCGTGGAGCATGTTCCTCGCCTTGCAGCGGGAGCAGCCGCGCAGCGTGTTCCTCGACAGCGCGCACGGCCAGGGCTGGAGCTACCTCGCGGCTGGGGACTTCCCCGTCGTGGCCCCGCGGGAAGGCGTGTTCGCCGCGCTGCGCGACGCGTTGTCGCCGGAGGCGCGCGCGCCCGGGCTCCCGCCGTTCCAGGGCGGCCTGCTCGGCTTGCTCGGCTACGACGTGGCCCGCGAGCTGGAGCGGTTGCCGAGCCGCGCGCCCGACGTGCTCCGCGTGCCGCCGGTGTGGATGCTCGACGTGGACGCGTTCCTCGCGGTGGAGCACGCGCGGGGCTTGGTGCACGCGCTCGCCCTCCCCCGGGACGGCGAGGAGGCGAAGCAGGCCGAGCTGCGCGCCTGGGGGCTGCTCGAGCGCGCGCACGGCCCGGTGCCGGAGCTGCGCGGCGCGCCCGCGGGCGTGCGCGCGCGGAGCGACGCCGGGCCGGCGCGGTACGAGGACATGGTGCGCGCCGGGCAGCGATTCGTCGCCGCCGGCGACACGTACCAGGTCAACCTCGCGCACCGGCTGAGCTGGGAGCAGCGCGCCGAGCCCCTCTGGCTCCACGACCGCCTGCGCCAGGCCAACCCCAGCCCGTTCGCGTTCTACCTCGACGCGGGCGCGTGGCAGCTCGTGAGCAGCAGCCCGGAGCTCCTCCTGCAGGTCCGCGGCGGGCAGGCGCGCACGCGCCCCATCGCTGGCACGTACCCGAACGAGGGCGACATCGCCGCGCAGGCGGAGCGGCTGCGCGCGGACCCGAAGGAGCGGGCCGAGCACACCATGCTCGTGGACCTGGAGCGCAACGACCTCGGCCGCGTCTGCCGCTTCGGCTCGGTGCGCGTGGCGGAGTTCATGGCCACGGAAGCGTACAGCCACGTGGTGCACCTCGTGAGCGACGTGCAGGGGGAGCTCCGGCCGGGCGCGGGGGCTTTGGACGCGCTCGCCGCGCTGTTCCCGGGCGGCACCGTCACCGGCGCGCCGAAGGTGCGGAGCATGGCCATCATCGAGGAGCTGGAGGCGAGCCGGCGCGCGTTCTACACCGGGAGCGTGGGCTGGCTCGGCCGGACGGGCGACGCGGAGATGAACATCGTCATCCGCACGATGCTGTGCAAGGACGGGCAGGTGCACGCGCCGGTCGGCGCCGGCATCGTCGCGGACAGCGACCCGGCGCGCGAGTGGCGCGAGACGCTGCACAAGGCGCGCGCCCTGCTGCTCGCGGCCGGGGCTGAGTCGTGATGCTCTGGTTCCACGACCGCCTCGTCCCCGAGGCTGAGGCGAAGGTCAGCGCCCTCGACCGCGGCTTCCTGCACGGCGACGGGCTGTTCGAGACGCTGCGCTGCTACGACGGCAGGCCGGCGTTCTGGCAGGAGCACGTGGACCGGCTCGCGGCGAGCGCGAAGGAGCTGCGCATCCCATGGCCCGCCGACCTGGCCGGGCCGGTGCGCGCCGTGCTGGACGCGAACGGCCTGCGCGGCGATGCCCGCGTGCGCATCACGGTCACGCGCGGCCCGGGCGCGTTCGGCGACATGCACGGCACGCCGACGCTGCTCGTGACGGCGGAGCCGGTCGCGCTGCCGGACCTGGCCGCGGGAGCGCGCGCCATCGTCAGCCGGCATCGCGTCCTGAGCGGCCAGCCCGCGATGAAAAGCACGAGCTTCCAGCTCCACGCCTTGGCGAAGGCGGAGGCGCGCGCGGCCGGCGCGTGGGAAGCGCTCCTGCCCAACGAGCTGGGCGAGCTGGCCGAGGGCGCGACGAGCAACCTGTTCGCGCTCCACCAAGGCAAGCTTGTCACGCCGCCGCTCGGCGCCGGCTGCCTCCCCGGGGTCACGCGCGCGCAGGTGCTGCGCCTCGCACCCGGCCTCGGCGTGCCCGCGGTCGAGCGGCCGCTCAGCCTCAGCATGCTGCGCGGCGCCGGGGAAGCGTTCCTGACGAGCAGCGTCGCCGAGGTCGTGCCCCTCGTCGCGCTCGACGATGCGCCCATCGGCTCCGGCGCGCCCGGGCCGGTCACGCGCCGCGTCGCCGCCGTGTACCGCGAGGCGGCGCGCGCTTCCGCAAACGGGAATCCGATGCGAAACGGAACGCCCAAATAGCGCGCGGCTTCATGGAGGGAGCGGGGCCCTTTCCGGGCTCGGGATGGGATGCGCTGTGCAGCAACCGAAGTTCGACCAGAAGTACGTCGAGGTGGCGTTGCGATGCCCCGTCGACATGGACGCGAGGCTCATCGAGCAGATCCTGCAGTACAACGAGTGGGTCGAGGTGCAGGAGAAGATGCAGGGCACGCTGCTCATCAAGCCGGAATGGCTCAACTGAGGGCGCGCTGCGCGTGGGGGCCGAGCCGCTGCCCGCGAGCGGCGGGGCCGGACGCGCTATGGTTCTTCCATCGCCTGCGCCACGGCCGCGCTGACCTGGCGCAGGTCGGTCACGCCTTCCAGCACGACGTCGGCGCGCCGCGCGACCTCGGCGCTGCTGGGGTTCACCGCCACCGCGAGGCCGACGCGCTCGAACACCGGGATGTCGTTCGTTCCGTTCCCGCAGTGGATGCAGTCCTGCAGCTCGATGCGCTCCGGCTTGCACCACGCGCGCAGGTTCGCCAGCTTGTCGAAGCGCGCCTCGACCTGGCGCGTGAGCTTGCCGCGCTCCGCGCCGCCATCGGTGGCCAGGACGGGGTCGAAGGGCCCGGCGAGCTCGGCCAACAGTCGCGGCTGGTCGGTGAGCATTCCCACGCGCAAGCCCAAGCCGCGCAGCTCCTCGACCGCCTCCGGGATGCCGGCCAGCCACGGCCCGGCGCGCACGTGCCGCTGCGCCTCGGCCAAGGGCGTGCCCTCGAACAGCGCCAGCTCCGCCCAGAAGTTGTCCTCCAGGCTCATGCGCCCGGCCTCGTGCTCCGCATCCCAGGCCGCCACCTTCGCGCCCAGGCCGAGGCCGTCCGCGAGCGCGCGGAAGACCGTGGTCCGGATGAGCGTGCCGTCGAGGTCGATCGTGCACAGGCGCCGGGGCACAGGCACGCATGCCGGCCCGGCTCAAAATCACTTGGGGGGCGGGGTGGTGCGCCGCGTGAGCAGGTCCACGATGTCGATGTACGACCCGCAGGCCTTGCACCGCTTCTTCGCCGCGAGGAACGGGACGACGGCCCGCTCGCCGCACTTCGGACAGGTGTCCAAGGTTCCCCGGCTGAAATGGTGGACGCGCGCGCTTAAGGTTTGTCGCACAGCCGTGTCGCACCTGGCCCGGGGACGCGGACCGGTCGGGCCTGGTCCCTTCCCGTCAGCGCTTGATGCCCAGCTCGTCGAGGCGCGTGTCGAGCTGCTGGCGGTAGCGCGGGCCCATGGCGCGCGCCAGGCTGGTGAGCTCGTCGAGGTTGCGCATGATGGCGCTCTTCTGGTCCCCGCCCAGGAGCTCGGCGAAGCGGCGGCGCGCCTTCACATGCTCCCACGTCTTGAAGCCGCTGATGAGCAGGAGGAACGCGGCCACGAGGATGCACACCGAGCCCAGGAACAGATGCTCGTTGTTCTCCTGGCCGCCGAACGTCCCCATCCAGAGGAGCGCGGCGAGGATGAGCAGCGCCGGCCCGGCGACGAACGCCAGCCCGGCGTTGACGGCGAGGCTGAGGGCGTCGAGCTTCTCCGGGCCGTCCTTCTTCTTGGCCCTGCCGCGGCGCTTGCTGTCCGCCACGCCGCGGCGATGGCGCTCCCCGGCTTCAAGGTTGCCGCATGGCCTCAGGGGAGCGCAGGCGGCAGGGGCGTGCCCGCGAACTGGCCCGTGGTCCCATCCACGACGTACATCGCCGCTGGGCTGCCCGCGTCGGGCTCGAGGCCGCGGAGCAACGCATCGAGGTGGTACCCGGTGCACGCATCGCCGCGTCCGTCGTGCGCCGCCGGACCGGGCACGCCGACGGGCAGGGACCGCGGGATGGGCGCGGGCAATCCGTACGGCACGTTCGGCACGAACACCCCGACGAACGGCCCGCTCACGCCGCCGTAACCGGTCGCGGCCAGGCACAGCGTCGCGGGCACGCCGCTCGCCTGCAGGCGCGCGAAGGTCGCCAGGCTCTCCGTCGGGTACACGATGAGGTCGCCCGCGCCGTGCTCGATGTACGCGCGCTTCAGGCCGCGCATCTCGTCCGTGCGCAGGTCGGGGCTGCGGTGCACCCACGCGTCCAGCGGAGCGACGCCGGGCAGGCCGCCCGTCTCCTCCAAGATCCAGCTCCCGACGGGGTCCGCCGGGTCGTTCGGGTTCGCGCCGATGCCGGGGTACAGGCCGAGGGCAAGGAACTCCTGGAACAGGTCGGTGACGCCGAACGTGTCCACCCAGTCGTCGTACAGGTCGGGCCGCGCTGCGACCGCCATGCCGCTGACCTCGCCGCCCATGCTCACGCCCCAGATGATGGTGCGCGTGACGGTCGGGAAGCGCGCGTGCAGGTCTTCCGTCGCGGCGATGGTGTCGAGGTGCCCGGTCTCGACGCTCCAGTGGCCGTTGCCGCGGTACTGCATGCCGACCGCGACCGCGCCGTAGGCCTGCGCGAAGCCGGCGACGTTCCCGGGCGCGACGTTGTACCCGCAGCAGCCGTGGGCGTACACGAGGAGCGTCGTGGGCGCGCCGTCCGTGGGGTAGGCGAGCCAGCCGGTCGCGGTCTGGCCCTGCACCTGGATGCTGTACGCCTCCACGGCGTAGGTGTGCGCGGTGGGCGCGGGCTCCGCCGGGGCGGGTGATGCCGCCACGGGCAGCAGGGCGAGGGCAGCGAGCAGCGCGACCGGGATGCGCATGCGGGCCCAGTCCCGCGGGCGGGGATAACGTTTTTCCTGGCACCGTGGCACCCTCGGCCGAAGCACGACCTGCCTCATGCGGTGAGCAGAATCCTTTTGGCCCAGGAGGCGGTCCGCGCATCATGCGCTGGGCCCTCGCC
>JAIVGT010000168.1 GCA_020201485.1 Halobacteriales archaeon | reverse complement strand
GGCTCATGGTGCGGGCAAAGGGCATGGGGCGCTTAACCGTTTCCGCGCGTGCCGGGCACCACGCCCCGCGCGTCGGGCATGCTGCGCACCTCGCGCGCCTGGGCCCAGGCCAGGGCGAACAGCGCCTGCTGCGTGCCGACGAAGCCGGTCGCGTCCGTCCAGATGGCCACGTCCTCCTCGCTCCCCAGGCGGGGCGACGGGTCGCTCACCACCCACACCAGCAGCTCCTTCCCGTCCACGGCGACGAAGCGCATGATGCGGTCCGCCTCCAAGTGACGCACGCTGAGGTTCGGCGTCTGCGCCAGCGCCTCCAGCCGCGCGCGGTTCGTCGGCGTGCAGCGCACGAGCGCCTGGACGCGCACGCCTTCCTGGGCGCGCTTCAGCACCAGGTCGAGCAGCCCGGCGGTGTCGGCCATGGCCAGCGCGGCGTCGTGCGTCGTCAGGACGAGCGCGTCCTCCTGCGCCTCGCGCAGCATGCGCTCGGCCACGGTGTAGATCTCGCGCCGGCCCTGCAGGACCTTGAACGTGTTGCGGCTCGCCGCCGGCTCCTGCGTCGTGCGCAGCGTGGTGAGGGCGTCGGCGATCTCGCCCTGGGCGCGGGCGATGTTGTCCGTCTTGGAGCGCTGCTGGGCGAGGATGTCGTCGAAGACGCGCTCCGGGGCCGCGGCCTCGAACTTCGCCGGCCGGCTGAGCGTGGCGCTGGCGAAGCCGCGCTGCACGAGGTTCTGCAGCGTGCGGTACGCCTCCGTGCGGTGGAGCTTGACCGCCGCGGCCACGTCGCTCGCCTTGCTCGGCCCCATCATGCTCAGGTGCACGTAGACCGCCGCCTCGTCCGGGTCGAGGCCCAGGACGGTCAGCCGGTCGATGATGTCGTGGACCTTCAAGCGGCACCCAGCCAGCGATTGTCCGTGCCCGCGGACGGACAACCCGTCCCGCATCTATGTCGGTACAGCAATTCAAGGGTTTCGCAACGCAAGGACGGGCAAAGCCGGGAGCGCAGCCGAATATCCGGCGCCGCTCGCGCGGAGGACCCCCGTATGAACCTCGACCCACCCCCCCGCAACCTCGACGGCGTCCGCGAGATGAAGGTCAAGATCCCCCTGCGCCTGCACATCTCCCTGCACAGCATGAAGCTGCTCAGCGGCCGGCAGCTCAGCGACATCGTGACCGAGGCCTTGGTCGCCTACATGGCCCACCAGGCCGAGGCGCGCCAGCACGGCGACAGGCTGTTCGCGGGATACGACCAGGCGGCGCTCGTGGGGTCCGAAGGCCCGCCTGGCCCGACCGCTGGCTATTAATCCCGCGGCGAGCCTTGCGCAGGTTGGTCGTCGCGCGTGCCCACCATCCTCCTCGTCGACGATGAGCCGGACATCCTGGACTCGCTGCAGGCCCTGCTCGAGCACGAGCAGGCGGGCGTGCGCGTCGTCACCGCCAGCTCCGGCCCCGAGGCCCTGGAGAAGCTGAAGGCGCAGCGCGTGGACCTCATCATCACCGATTACAAGATGCCGGGCATGAACGGCCTGGAGTTCCTCGCCGCCGCCGGGGAGTTCGCCGCCGGCATCCCGCGCATCCTCATCACGGCGTTCCCCGACCTCGACGTGGCCATCCGCGCCATCAACGAGGCCGGGATCGAGAACTTCGTGACGAAGCCCTTCGAGAGCAAGACCGTGGTCGAGCAGGTCCGCACCGCGCTCCTGAAGCGGAGCGTGGACAGCTTCTACAAGGACCGCGTGCAGCGCTCCCTGGGCGCGAAGGGGGAAGCGAAGGCCGGGCCCTAGGCCGCCTGCCCGCAGGCGTGGCCCGGCCCTTGGTCGCTTCCTCGGCCCGCGCAAGGCCCGCAAGGCCTGCTGTCTGTGCGCGGCGACGGACACGCCGTCCGCGCGCGGCGCATGGACCACCGCTTATCCCCCCGCCGGCCCCATGGAGGGCTGAAGGCAAACACATGGTCCTCGTGGCTGCGACTCCGGCGGAACGCGTGCAACGCGTCTTGGCCCGCTTCGAACTCGGCTGCCCCTCGCTCCGCGACTACCAGGTCGCGGTCCAGGTGGAGACGCGCACCCCCCAGCTCTACATGCTCCCGGCGGCGAGCGCGCCGCGCGGCCTCATCGAGCTCGTGTTCACGGCGCACGGCGGCCTGCGCACCTGCCTCTACCCGCACGGCCTGGGCAACGCCCAGCAGGCCGCGGTCGAGGACCTGGCCTGGGCGCTGCGCGAGGCGCTCGTCGGCCAGGCCCCCGAGGCCCAGGTCGCCAGCCCGCCGCCGCGCGCGACCATCGAGAAGCGCTGATATCCTTCCCCCCTGCGCCCCTCCCGGGGCGCGCCCTTCCTCTCCTGTCCTCTCCTCGTCTCGTCCTACCGCGGCGCGTGCGCCGCGTGCTCCGCGTCCGCGTAGAGCAGGCATCGCACCTGCCGCTCGCCCTGCGCGCGCATGGCGATGGGCTCGGCCGGCGGGAAGCTGACGAGCGTGTCCGACCCCGAGGCCTCGATGCGCGCCGCCTCCGCCAGGCCGGGCGCGCCGGCGCGCGCCAGGCGCTGCACGAGCTCCGGCCGCGCGCCCGGGATGCGCAGGCGCTGGTGCCCCTCCTCCCAGGTCGCGAGCGGCGGGAGCTTCGCCGCGTGCTGCTCCGCCACCTCGCGCAGGTCCGCCGGCTCGAAGCCGCAGCGCGCCTCGCTCACCGGGCAGCGCGGGTGGAACCTGCAACCGGCCGGGGGGTGCGCCGCGTCCGGCACCTCGCCGCGCAACGCGCGCGCCGCGCCGCGGCGCGCGGGGTCGGGCTGGGGGATGGCGTCGATCAGGGCGCGCGTGTACGGGTGCTGGGG
>JAIVGT010000360.1 GCA_020201485.1 Halobacteriales archaeon | reverse complement strand
GATCACGACCGCGCGCATCGGGGCGCATCACGCCGTGGGCCTGGTGGCGAAGCGGCTTGGGCGCGGACGCACGCGCCTGCCCGATGCCGCCCTGCCCGGCGCTGCTGCGCCGCGCACCGGGCCCGATGCGCTCCTCGGGGCGCGCGCGCCGCCGGCGGAGCGCGTGCTCTGCGCGCGACACGCGACGCTGGGCATGGTGCGCCTGGCCGTCGCGCAGGAATGGTGCCGCTCGTTGCCGGACCTCATGTTCCGGCGCACGCTGGCCGGCCATGCCCCCGACCTGGGGGAGCACTGTGCCCCGGTCCTGGAAGCGGCGATGGCCGAGATCCTCGGTTGGGGGCCCGGGGAGCGCGAGGCCCAACGCCGCGCCTACGCGGCGGAGTGCGCGGCGCGCCGCGCCGGGCTGTGAGCAAAGGCCAAGGCCGCGCGCCGCGTTGCCGGCGCGATGCTGCGCTTCGAGACGAAGGGCGAGGTGGCGCTCCTCACCCTGGACCGCCCGGAGGCGATGAACGCCATCAACCCGGCCCTGCACCGCGCGCTCGTCGAGGCCTGGGGGCGCTTCCGCGACGACGACGCGCTGCGCTGCGCCGTGCTCACCGGGGCCGGCGACAAGGCGTTCTGCGCCGGGGCGGACCTGAAGGAGATGCCGGCGTGGTACGCGCAGGTCCCGCGGGAGCGCCGGCGCGAGGTGTGGGACCGCGAGCCGGGCATGGGCGGCATCACGCGTAACCTCGACGTCGGCAAGCCGGTCATCGCCGCGATCAACGGGCATTGCCTGGGCGGCGGCCTGGAGCTGGCGCTCGCGTGCGACGTGCGCTGGGCGAGCGAAGGCGCGACCTTCGCGCTGCCCGAGGCGAAGTGGGGCATCCTGCCCGGGCAAGGCGGGACGCAGCGCCTCCCACGCGTCGTCGGTCCGGGCATGGCGCTGGAGATGATCCTGAGCGCGACGCCCATCGACGCGCAACGCGCGCGGGAGGTCGGGCTCGTGACGCGCGTCCTGCCCCGCGACGAGCTGCTGCCGCGCGCGCTCGAGCTGGCGCAGACCATCGCCTCCCGCGCGCCGCGCGCGGTGCGGCACGCGCGCGAGGCGGTGCATCGCGGGCTGGAGCTGCCGCTCGCGGAGGGCCTGCGCTTGGAGCAGAGCCTGGCCGACCCGCTGCGCGACAGCGAGGACAACCGCGAGGCCCTGCTCGCCGCGAAGGAGAAGCGCCCCCCGCGTTGGAGCGGGCGCTGACCGTTCGATTGGCCGGTGGGCCGGGGTCGCCGGGCGGACTCCGGCGGGCGAGGGATAGCCCCGCGGCCAGCCAACCGGTCAATCGACCGGCAGAAGGCGCGCCTGGTGGCCGGTTGCCGCGGCAATTTTCATCGCGGGCTCTTTTTGGAAACCATTAAGCCAAAAAGCCCGTACATGCACCTCGGCCCAGGGGGGCTCGCCCATGGTCGTGCAAGCGGAATACATCTGGCTCGACGGCACCTCGCCGACGCAGCAGCTGCGGAGCAAGACGAAGGTCCTCGACGTGGACCGCGTGAAGTCGCTGAAGGACCTGCCCGAGTGGGGCTTCGACGGCTCCAGCACGAACCAGGCTCCCGGCGACAAGAGCGACTGCGCGCTGAAGCCGGTCTCGTACTACAAGGACCCCATCCGCGGCGGCGACAACGTCCTCGTCATGTGCGAGGTCATGCTCGCGAACGGCCAGCCGCACCCGACGAACCAGCGCGCCGCGCTGCGCGCGGTCGCGGAGAAGACGGCGAAGAGCGAGCCGTGGTTCGGCATCGAGCAGGAGTACACGCTCCTCGACGCGCAGACGGAGCGCCCGCTCGGCTGGCCGGAGCAGGGCTTCCCCGCCCCGCAGGGCCCGTACTACTGCGGCGTGGGCAGCGACAAGGTCTACGGCCGCGAGCTGGTCGAGGCCCACACCCAAGCCTGCATCGACGCCGGCATCCGGATCAGCGGCACGAACGCCGAGGTCATGCCGTCGCAGTGGGAGTTCCAGGTCGGCCCCGTCGGCTCGCTCGAGGTGAGCGACCAGCTGTGGGTCGCGCGCTGGCTGCTGAGCCGGCTGGGCGAGGAGCTGGGCATCGTGGTGACCATCGCGCCGAAGCCGGTCAAGGGCGACTGGAACGGCACGGGCGCGCACACGAACTTCAGCACGAAGGAGATGCGCTCCCCCGGCGGCATGAAGGTCATCGAGGCCGCGTGCGGCGCGCTGGAGAAGGCGCACGCCAAGCACATCGCCGGCTACGGCGCCGGCAACGAGGAGCGCCTGACGGGCAAGCACGAGACGGCGCGCATCGACCAGTTCCGGTGGGGCGTGAGCGACCGCGGCGCGAGCATCCGCATCCCGCTCGCGACGAGCAAGGTCGGCTACGGCTACCTGGAGGACCGCAGGCCGGCGGCGAACATGGACCCCTACGTGGTCACGCGCCTCCTCCTGGAGACGGTCGTGCTCGGAGCCGACCCAAAAGCGGTGGCCGACGTCGGAACTGAGAACGGCGTCGACCTCAAGGCGCTCGCCGGGAGCTCGACCGGCATCCGCAGGCCGACGGGCGGCAAGGCCGCCTACTAAGGGACTGCACGCGGCGGTCCGGTCACCCGGGCCGCCGCCCACGTTTTTCAGATGCCCAGCATGCTCGGTGAGCACGCTGCGTGCTCCGCGCAGAAGTCCACGAGGGACTCGTGCGTCGGGCCGAATGCGTCGACGTAACGCGCGTTGTGGCGGCGCACGAGATGGCCGTGCATGCAGGCGTCGCACGCGAAGCTCCGGGCGCAGCCTGGGTTCGGGCAGGCGATCGCAGGCCCGGTCGCCAGTTCCGTCATGCTCATCGCCATG
>JAIVGT010000167.1 GCA_020201485.1 Halobacteriales archaeon | reverse complement strand
TTCATGAGCAGCGTGCGCTGCACGGCGCGCCAGGGCCGCATCGTGACGTGCGGAGGCACCACCGGGCAGCAGTTCGAGCTGGACGTGCGCCCCCTGTACTGGCGCGGCATCGACATCTTGGGCAGCACGATGGCGAACCGGCGCGAGACGGAGACCGTGCTCAATCTCGTGTGGCAGGGCAAGCTCCGCCCGCAGGTGGACCGCGTCCTGCCCCTGGCCCGCATCCGCGAGGCGCACGAATTGCTCGAGCGCAGCGAGCAGTTCGGCAAGGTCGTGCTCGTGCCTTAGGCCACCAGCACCACGGCGTTGTAGCTCCCGCCCACGGCCGGGGCCGGCGGCGCGCTGCTGCCCAGCGTGGCGACGAGCTTGTACGAGCCGGGTCCGGTGGCGTCGAACACGTCGTTCGGGCGGCCGCCGGGGAAGCCGGGCGCTCCGCCACCGTTCTTCGGCTGCAGCACGGCGTCGTGCGCGTCGCGCAGCTCGTATGTGACCTGGTCCGTGGGCAGCGTGCCGCTGGATTGGAACGAGACCTGGAGGGTCTGCGCGCCCTCGCGGACGTCGAACGGGTGGCTCGCCGTCGGCCTCGTCGCGTCGAGCTGGCCCTGGAAGTTGTAGCTCTTCGGCGCGCTGCCCGGAGCGCCGGGCGTGCCGAAGGCGGCGGGGAACCCGCCGAAGCTCGGCAGGGCGTGGCGCTCGCCCGTGTTCGCGTCCACGAGGACGCCGGCGAAGCGCGTGCCGGCGAAGGCTCCGAGGAACCACGTGACGTTCCCGCCGTCGCTCCCGCCCACGCCCTCGACGATGGCCGCGCCCGGCGCGCCGGCGATGTCGCTGAAGTTCGCGTCGCCCCGGGCGATCTCCACGGCGCGCGGGCTGTCGATGCTCCACGCGCCGGCCGCCTTCAGCGTGTCGTTGCCCGGCAAGCCGTGGTCCTCGACGATGGCGGTCGTGCCGTTGCCGTACACGACGATGGCCGCCTCGTGCTTCGCCGAGGAGCTGGCGTAGGTCGCGACCCACTGCGGGGCCCGGCCGTCGCCGAGGACGGCGTCCGCGGCGAGGGTCACGTTGCCCAGGCCCCGCCGCATCTCGGGCGTCGCGTTGCCCTCGTACGTGCCGATGCCGACGAACACCGCGTCGCCGTGCCAGGCGCGCGCCGCGCCGTCCGCCTTGCCCTGGGCCTCCTTCGCCGTCATCTCCCCGCCCCCGGACGTGACGCATCCGGCGAGGAGCAAGGTCAGGGCGAGCGTGGCGGGCAGGGCGCGGTGCATGGGGGCGCGCATGGCCGCCTGGGCCAAGAACCTTGGGTTGGGCTTGCGGATTCAGCGGTACATGCGCTCCAGGCTCTCGACGAGGCGGGGCTGCTCGCCCATGGCGCGCTGGCCGCGCTCCTGGAGCTGGCGGCGCTGGCCGATGAGGCTGCGCACGAGGTCGGCGCGCGGCCCCTCCGCGCCCAGCTTGTCGAGCATCTCGAGCACGAGGTCGTCGCTCGCGCGCACGACCTGCTCGCAGCGCGCGAACAGCTCCGCGCCGAAGTCGTTCGTGATGCGCTCGTCCACGACCTCGGTGCTGATGCGCATGCGCTCCAGGCTGAGGAACGCGGTCTGCGCCATGACGTTGTTCACGGCGGTGAGCAGGGCGAGGTCCTGCAGGAGCTCGGCGAGCCCGTCCGGGTCGCGGGGCGGAAGGGCGCGCTTCCGGGCCTTCGCGACCTTCCGCACCGGCTTCTTCTTGCCCGTCATGCCGCGCACAGCGCCCCCGATGCGCGACCGGGGCAAGAGCCTTGCAGGCGGCAGGTTCCTGTGGAACGCGAACGGCAAGGCATCGGGCTTGTGCCCCAGGATTGTTCCAGGCGACGGATTCCGAATCTCGAAGCCGGACAAGTGCCGGTGGCGTCCTCGCCATCAAGCGGCTCATCCACAAAGGATATCCCCACCGATTCCCACTGGCGCTCGATGACCGGGGGACGGCGGGGACCGCTTGCCAGCCTTGCGCTGCTCGCGCTCGTGGTCGCATCCAGCACCGCCCTCGCGGCCCCGCCGCTCGGCGTGGACCAGCTCCTGCCCCACACCTCCTCCGTGCCGCCCGTGTCCGCTCCCGAGATTCCCGGGACGCACACCCTGGGCGATTCCGTTCCTGCCGTGCAGCACGGCCCGGATGCGCTCGCGATGCTGGCGAACGCCCTCGGCCTCGTCGGCGGCGCGCTCGGCTCGGCGCTCGGCGCGGTCGCGGGCGGCATCGGCGCGGTGGGCGGCGCCCTGCTCGGCGCGCTCGCCTGGCTCGTGCGCGCCGCCGGCGCTGCGCTCGGCGCGCTCGCGTCCGTGGCGGCGGCGCTCGGCGTCGCCTTCGGCTCCGGCCTCCTTTGGTTCGCGTCGAGCATGGCCTCCAGCCCGCGCAACGTTGCCAGCATCGGAGCCGGCGGTGCGCTCGCGGCTGCCACGGCGCGCGGCCTGTTCGCGCCCTTCACCGCGCTGTTCAGCAGGCTGGAGCGGCACGAGCTCCTGCAGAACGAGGCGCGGCAGCGCATCTTCGGCTACGTCAGGGAGCGCCCCGGCGCGCACCTCAGCCAGATCGCGAACGAGATGCAGCTCGGATGGGGCACGACGGTCTACCACCTCAACCGCCTGGTCGATGGGCAGCTCCTCACCTCGCGCAAGGTGGGCAACCAGCTCTGCCACTTCATCAACGGCGAAGGGCGGAGCGCGCAGGAGCAGACCACGCTCGCCGCCACCAAGGCGCCGAAGGCGCAGGCCATCGTGGACTACATCGCCCTGCGCGGCCCGAGCAGCCAGAGCGCCATCGCCCAGGAATTGGGCATGAGCGGCGCCCTGGTCAGCTGGCACG
>JAIVGT010000359.1 GCA_020201485.1 Halobacteriales archaeon | reverse complement strand
CATCCTCGGCGGGGGGCAGGGGCCGCGCGCGGACATGGTCCTGCTCAACGCTGCCGCGGCCATCCACGTCGGCGGCAAGGCGCACAGCTTGGAGGAAGGCCTGCGCATGGCGCGCGACGTGCACCGTGCCGGGACCGGGCTGGCGAAGCTGGAGGAGTTCGTGAAGGCGACGCGGGGGGAGCATGGACCTCCTCGATGAGCTCGCGGCGCAGGCGCGCGCCACCGTGGAGTCCGGCTATTACGAAGGCGCGGAGCCGCAGCTCGCCCAGCCCCCATCGCTCGCCAAGGCCATCGCATCGAAGCCGCGCGCCGTGCTCGCGGAGCTGAAGCCGGCGAGCCCGACCTCGGGGCCGCTGCGCCCGTTCGACCTCGGAACCGCGCGGAGGTTGGGCGAAGCCGGCGCGCGCGGCTTGAGCGTGCTCACCGAGCCGCATACGTTCCAAGGCAGCTTGGTGAACCTGCGCGCGGCGAGCCAGCTCGGCGTGCCGGCGATGATGAAGGACATCGTGGTCGCGGACCGGCAGCTCGCGGCCGCGCGGCGGTGCGGGTCGCGCGCCGTGCTCCTCATCGCGACGCTGCACGCGCGCGGCTTGGCCGAGCTCGGCCTGCGCGCTATGGTCGACGCCGCGCACCACCACGGCCTGGAGGCGATGGTGGAGGTGGCCAACATCGAGGAGTTCCGCGCCGCGCAGGGCACGGGCTGCGAGCTCATCGGCATCAACAACCGCGACCTGCGCACGATGAAGGTGGACCTCAACCGCACCGCGGACATCCTCGGCCGCGCGCGCAAGGACCGCCTCGTCGTCGGGCTGAGCGGCGTGCACACGCGCCAGGACGCCGACCGGCTCTTCGAATCCGGCTGCGACGCCGTGCTCGTGGGCACGAACCTGATGAAGGCCGCGGACCCGGCGAGCGCCCTGGGGGCGCTGCTGTGACGCGCGTCAAGGTGTGCGGCATGCGGAGCGCGGAGGACGTGCGCGCCGCGTCGCGCGCCGGGGCGGACGCGCTCGGCTTCGTCGTCGCCAGCCCGGGCAGCCCGCGCGAGCTCGCCCCGAGCCAGGCCGCACAGCTCGCGTCGCTCGCCCCGCCCTTCGTGCAGACGTTGCTCGTCACGCGCGAGACGCAGCCGGCGCGGCTCGCAGCGCTGCAAGGCGCGGCCCCCCTCGACGCGCTGCAGGTCCACGGGCTGCGCGATGCGGTCGAGGCGCACGCGGTGCGCAAGGCGGTGCACGGCAAGCTCGTGCTCGCGGTGCCGGCCGGGCCGGAGGCGCGCGACCTTGCCGGCGTGTTCGCGCCGTTCGCGGACGCCATCCTGCTCGACAGCGGCGCAGGCGGCACGGGACAGACCCACGATTGGCGCGCAGCGGCGCGGATCGTGAAGGCCATTCCGAAGCCGGTCGTGCTCGCCGGCGGCCTGACCCCGGCGAACGTCGCGCGGGCGGTGCGCGCCGTGAAACCGTGGGCCGTGGACGTGAGCGGCGGCGTGGAGGGCGCGCAGGGCAAGAGCCCGCGCAAGGTCCAGCGGTTCCTCGCGGAGGTGCGCAAGGTTGGCTGAGCACGGGAAGTTCGGCGGCTACGGCGGCCAGTTCGTGCCCGAGACCCTCATGCCCGCGCTGCAGGAGCTGGAGCGGGCCTACCTCGACGCGCAGAAGGACCCGCTGTTCCAGCGCGAGCTGCGGCATTACCTGGAGCATTACGGCGGCCGGCCCACGCCGACGTGGGAGGCGAAGCGGCTCACGGCGCACGCCGGCGGGGCGCGCATCGTGCTGAAGCGCGAGGACCTCGTGCACGGCGGGGCGCACAAGTTCAACAACGTCATGGGCCAGGGACTGCTCGCGAAGCGCATGGGCAAGCGCCGCGTCATCGCCGAGACCGGCGCGGGCCAGCACGGCGTGGCCACGGCCATGGCGGGCGCGGTCCTGGGCTTGCCCGTCGAGGTGTACATGGGGAGCGTCGACGTGCAGCGCCAGGCGCTCAACGTGTTCCGCATGCGGCTCATGGGCGCGCAGGTGCACAGCGTCGAGTCCGGCAGCAAAACCCTGAAGGACGCCATCAACGAGGCCCTGCGCGACTGGGTCACGAACGTGCGCGACACGTACTATTGCCTGGGCAGCGTCGTCGGGCCGCACCCCTATCCGCGGATGGTGCGCGACTTCCAGAGCGTCATCGGCAGCGAGCTGCGCACGCAGTGCCTGGAGCAGTTCGGCAAGCTCCCCGCGGCCGTCGTCGCGTGCGTCGGCGGGGGCAGCAACAGCATGGGCACGTTCCATCCCTTCGTCGCCGACAAGGATGTGCGCCTCATAGGCGCCGAGGCCGGAGGCGAAGGCATCGCCAGCGGCAAGCACAGCGCGACCCTCGTCGCCGGCGACGTCGGCGTCCTGCACGGCGCGCGCACCTACCTCCTGCAGGACGAGGACGGGCAAGTGGTCGAGACGCACAGCGTGAGCGCTGGCCTCGACTACCCGGGCGTCGGCCCGGAGCACGCATTCCTCAAGGATTCCGGCCGCGCGGAGTACGTGGCCGTCACCGACCAGGAGGCGGTCGACGCCGCGCTCCTGCTGAGCAAGCTCGACCGCACGCCAGCGTGCTCGAGGTCGGCGTGCCGTTCAGCGACCCGGTCACCGATGGGCCGACCATCCAGCAGGCGGCGACGCGCGCGCTCGCGGCCGGCACGCACCCGCGCGACGCCTTCCGCCTCATCCAGGCATTGCGCGCGCATTCCGACGTGCCGGTCTGCCTCATGACGTATTACAACATCCTGCATCGCATGGGCGTGGAGACCTGGGTCCGGGAGGCGCGCGCCGTAGGGGTGGACGGCGTCATCGTGCCCGACCTGCCGGTGGACGAGGCCATGCCTCTGCTCGGGGCGGCGCGGCAGCACGGCCTGGCCACCAACTTCCTCGCCACGCCGAACACGGACGACGCCCGGCTGGAGCGCATCGCGCACGCGAGCAGCGGCTTCCTCTACCTCGTGGGCGTGTACGGCGTGACCGGTGCGCGCAGCGCGCTCGCGGACGAGACGCTGCAGCTCGTGCAGCGCGTGAAGAAGCACGTCGCCGGCAAGGTGCCGCTCGCCGTCGGCTTCGGCGTGAGCACGGCCGAACAGGTGCGCGCCCTGCACAGGGCAGGCGCAGAC
>JAIVGT010000012.1 GCA_020201485.1 Halobacteriales archaeon | reverse complement strand
CTCGACGCGCGCCGTGTGGTGCATGGCGACCTTGCGCGCGCTCAGGCTGCCCGCGACGCGGCTGCGCGCCCCGAGGTGCAGCGTGCCGGCGCACTCCAGGTCGCCTTCGACCGCGCAATCGTCGCCGACCCAGATGTCCTGCTCCGCGCGCAGCGCCCCGACGAGGCGCGCGCCGTGGTCGAAGCGCGCCCAGCCCGTCACGTCCAGGTTCGCCAGGATGCGGCTGTCCGCGCCGACGTCGAGGTTGCCCTTGACGTGGCCCTCCTGCAGGCCGAGGCTGCTGCCCGTGGGCACGTACAGGTAGCCTTGGCCGACCACGATGGGCTGGTCGCCCTGCTCCTCGAGCTGGTGCAGGATGCGCTCCACCTCCTCGCTCCTTCCCTGGCCCACGAGCTGGAGGAGGTAGATGAAGAGGTACATGACCACGGGCACGGGGTTGCGGATGCTGACCCAGCCCTTCGCCTCGAAGCCGCCGACGATGTCCACGCTGTCGCCCACGTCGAGGTCGCTCGCCTTCAGCCTGCCCTCGACGCGCACCTTCTCCCCGAGGAACGCCGCGCCGTCGCACAGCACGTCGCCCTTCACCACGCTGAAGTGGTCGATGTGCGCCTCGTGCGCGCGCACCGCGCCGAGCACGCATTTCTCCCCGACGAGGGCGCGCGCCGGCGTGCTCAGGCCGAAGCCCAGCGTGCAGCCGTCGGCGAGGATGACGTCGCCGGGCGCGACGATGGTGTGCTCCTCGAAGCGCGTCCCGGTCGGGAACGTGAGGGTGCGCTTGTCGAAGGGCATCCGCGCTCCCCAGGCGCGCGCGCCGGGAAAGGCCTGACGGAACGCGCCGGGTCGAGCAGCCCGGGCTGTCTGCAGGCGGAGGCAGCGCCGGTCTCCCGGAAACCGTCAAGGCCTGCGGTCCGGCTGGGCTCGCATGCTCCGCGTCGTCCTTCCCCTGGCGTTCCTCGTCCTGCTCAGCGTCCCGCCCCCGGCCGCCGCGCAGACCCTGTGCGCCATGGACAGCCCGCTGCCCGCGGCGGCATGCGCCGGGACGTGCCCACCGGCGGGCGCGGCCATCACGCTCCGCGCCTGGGGCCTCAACGCCCTGCCGGGCGTGCCCCTGACCGTCGTCGCGACCGGGGCGTGCGCCGGGCTGGGCGCGAGCACGGCCACCTGCACGGGCAGCGGGGCGCCCGAGGCGTTCTGCCAGGCGACGTTCGTCTCCGCGGGCACGGGCGTCCTGGCCTGCACCGCGGTGAGCACGGGCGCGAACGCCGACGTCGCGTGCGACGCCTAGGCGAGCAGGCCAAGGCGAGCAGGCTTAGGCGAACAGGCTTTTCCCGGTCATCGCCGCCGGCTTGGGCAAGCCGAGCAGGTCGAGGACGGTCGGGGCGACGTCGCTCAGGCCGCCGTCCTTCAGCTTCCCCGGGCGCGCGCCGAGGTGGATGAGCGGGACGGGGTTCGTGGTGTGCGCCTTGTGCGGCTCGCCGCGCATCTCCATGACCTCGGCGTTGCCGTGGTCGGACGTGATGAGGACCTCGTAGCCGCGCTCCTGCGCGAGCGCCACGATGCGGCCCAGGCATTCGTCCACGACCTCGCAGCCACGCACCGTCGCGTCGAGCACCCCGGTGTGCCCGCACATGTCCGGGTTGGCCAGGTTGAGCACGACGAGGGCGTGCTCCTTCGCGCGCAGCTCCCCGAGCAGGGCCTCGGTCACCTCGCGCGCGCTCATCTCCGGCACGAGGTCGTAGGTCGGCTGGTCGCGCTTGCTCGGCACGAGGATGCGCGCCTCGCCCGGCAGCTCCCCCTCGCGCCCGCCGTTGAAGAAGTAGGTCACGTGCGCGTACTTCTCCGTCTCCGCGATGCGCAGCTGGGTCCGGCCCGTGCGCGCCACGACCTCGCCCAGCGTGTCGCGCGGCTCCTGCGCCGGGAACGCCGCCGGGCAGGGCAGGGTCGCATCGAGCTGCGCCATCGTGGTCACGGGCCACGGCCCCGGCTCGCGCGGGAACGGCGCGAAGGAGGGCGCGGCCAGGGCGTGCGCGAGCTGGCGCATGCGGTCCGGGCGGAAGTTGAACAGGATGACCGGCTCGCTGCGCTTCAGCAAGCCTTGCTTGCCGGGCAGGAGGCGCGTCGGCGTCACGAACTCGTCCGTCTCCCCCCGCGCATACGCCTGCTCCACCGCCTCCTTCCAGCCCTTCGCGACGGGTGCCTTGCCCGTCGCCATGGCGTCGAAGCCCTGCTTCACGCGCTCCCAGCGCTGGTCGCGGTCCATGGCGAAGAAGCGCCCGCCCACGTCCGCGACGCGCCCGGTCCGGAGCGCGCCCATGCGGTGCTGGACCTTGTCCAGGTGCTTCAGCGCCTCCCGCGCCGGCGTGTCGCGGCCGTCGAGGATGGCGTGCACGGCGACGTCGTGCTGCCCGCGCTGCGCCGCGAGGTCGAGCAGGGCGAGGAGGTGGTCGAGGTGGGAGTGCACGCCCCCATCGCTCACCAGGCCGACGAGGTGGAGCGTCTTCCCCCGGCTCGCGTCCACGGCCGCGACGAGGGCCGGGTTCGCGAAGAAGCCCTTGTCCTCGATGCTCAGGCCGATGCGCGCCAGGCTCTGGTAGACGACCTGCCCCGTCCCGATGGCCAGGTGCCCGACCTCGCTGTTGCCCATCGTGCCCCGCGGCAGGCCCACGGCCAGCCCGCTCGCCTCGAGCTTCGCGCAGCCCTGCATCCAGCGGTGCAGGTTCGGCAGCTTGGCCAGGGCGACGGCGTTGCCCCGCCGGTCCTCGCGGAGGCCGAAGCCGTCGAGGATGCAGAGGAGGACGCCGCGCGGCGGGCTCATCGCGCCACCGCCAGGGCCAGCCCGACCACGGTCCCCGCGAGGATGCCGAGCAGGTTCACTTCCTCCTTGTTCACGAGGCCGCGGATCTCGAGCGTGGCCCCGAACAGCGAATCCACCTGGCAGCCGATGAAGCCAGCGAGGACGGGCACGAGGAACGTGAACGCGTCCGGGGTCCCGCGCAGGGCGAGGCCGAGGAGTGGCGCGACGACGCCGAGGAGCACCAGGCCGGTGGCGCTGATGAGGCCCGCGCCCAGGAGGGCAGCGCCTTGCCCGGCCAGGCTCACGCCGCCGTCCGTGCCCGGGGGCACGCGGCGGAAGCTCGTGATCATGTACACCTTGTCGCTGAGGCAGCCCAGCTCGCTCGCCATCGTGTCCGCCCCGGCGCTGGCCACGGCGCTCGTGAAGGCGATGGCGACGGCGGCCGGCCAGTCCACGCGGCCGCCCAGGACGGCCACGAACGGGGCGAGCACGGCCACGATGCAAGGCACGAGGCCGTTCGCCAGCACATTGCGCACCTTGCGCGCGCCGCTCTTGCCCTCGCTCACGCCGCGGGCCTGCTTCTCCGCGAACTTGAAGCGCGTCGCCAGGGCGGTGTAGGCGAGCAGGCTGACCAGGACGAGCAGCCAGAGCAGGTTCGTGGCGAGCACGATGAGCGCGCCGAGCACGAAGGCCGCCGCCGCGCCCCGCACCGTGAGCCAGCCCTTGCGGAAGCTGAGCAGGCTGAACAGCGCGACCAGGAGCACCTGGCCCGCGAGCAGGCCGAAGGGCGCGAGGTCGGACATGGGGCCCGGGCGCGCGGCGCGCTCAGAGCTGCTCTTCGGGCGCGCGCTCGTCGCTGGCCGGGGCCGGCTCCTCAGGCTGCTCCGCGGGCGAGGCAGGCTCGCCTTCCGTGGGCGGCACGCCTTCCGCGGCAGGCTCCTCCGGCTTCGGCTGGTTGAACATGAGCTGCTCCTCCACCTCGCCGCTCGGCTCCTTGCGGACCTCGCTCTTGCGCAGCTCGACGCGCTTCAGCGGGTAGACGAGCTTGCACTCCTTGAAGATGGCCCCGCTCAGCTCGCCGTTGATGATGTCGCGCACGAACTCCGCCATCGTCTTCTCGCTGCCCAGCTTCTGCACGACGTCCTCCGTGCGGTGGCGGATCTCGGACTCCTGGGCGCTCTGCGCGCGCTTCTCCGTGACCGCCATGGGCTTGACGCGGATGAGGTAGCCGTCCTTCGTCGTGACGTCCACGACGTTGTCGATCTTGCTGTGCTTGCGCCGCGTCAGCCGGCGGATGTAGTCGCTCGTCAGCTCGTGGCCGACGAAGCGCGTCTGGCAGCTCGTGCCCGTGACGGCGCTGACCTTGAAGTAGCACTTGATGTGCATCTTGCCGATGTCGCCCGTCAGGTCCTGCATCGTGGCCTCGGCCACGCGCCCGACGAGGTGCTCCGGGTTCTCGGCCAGGGTCTCGGCGATGGGCACCGCGTTGAACATGCGCGGGGCCTGGATGCTGTACCACTGCTTGGCCTTCCACTTGTCCTTCGCCTTCGCCACCGTCTTGCGCGCCACTTGGGCCTTGGCCATGAGGATTCCTTCAGGGCTGCCAGGGTCTGCGCCGCGCAGCGCGGCTCGCCCGGGAGCAGGCTGGGGAAGGGCCCGGTGTATAAAAACGCTGCGCCGGGGGGATGGAGCCTGGCTCGCGACGCCATCCTCCAGCCAACCTTCATGGCCCACCTGCCGGCTGCCCGCCGCGATGGCGCGCGCCCTGCTCCTCCTCCCCCTGCTCCTGCTCCTGCTCCCCGTGGCCAGCGCCGGGCCCGCCCCGAGCGCGACGGCGGACGTGAGCATCGAGCACTTCTCCTTCAACCCGACGCCGGTCGCGGTGCAGGTCGGCGACTTCGTGCAGTGGACGAACAACGACGTCGTCTCGCACACGGCGACGAGCGACGACCTGAGCACCTTCGACACCGGCACCCTCGCCCCCGGGTCGAGCGCCGCCGTGCGCATGTCCGCGGCGGGCACGTTCACCTACCACTGCAACTTCCACCCGACGATGACGGCCACCGTCCAGGTCGGCGACCCGCAGGGCCTGCCCGACCTGCTCGTCGTGAACATGACCATCACGGACGTGACCCCGGGCGTGGCGAAGACGGTGGACGTGCTCGTGCGCAACGTCGGCGTGAACAACGCCGCGCCCGCCACGGTGCGCCTCAGCTACCTCTACCACGGCACGCTCCACACCATCGGCGAGGCGCAGGTCGGGCCCATCGGCCCGCTGGGCGACACGGCGGTGGCGAGCTTCGCCTGGGCGACGCTGGGCAAGCTCGGCGACTTCGTCCTCGTGGCGGAGGCGGACAGCGGCCACGAGCTGGACGAGGCGGACGAGGACAACAACGTGGGCGAGGCGACGACCGGCGTCCTGCTCGCGGGCGTCCCGGGCGTGGACCTCCTGGAGCCCCTCGGGTGACCCATGCGGCGCGGCGTGCTCCTCCTCCCCCTGCTCCCCCTCCTCCTCGGGCCATGGGGCAGCGCGCTGCCGCGTCCGGCCGAGGCCGACGTCACCATCGACAGCTACCTGTTCAGCCCGGCGACCACCGCCATCGCCCCCGGGGGCACGGTGCGCTGGACGAACATCGCCGGGCTCGGACACACCGTGACGAGCGACACGGGCGACTTCGACTCGGGCAGCATCGCGCCCGGCGACTCCTTCACCGTGGCCTTCGCCGACCTGGGCACGTTCCGCTACCACTGCCTGTTCCACCCGGCGATGCAGGCGAAGGTCGTCGTCGCGGACCTCGAAGGCCTGCCGGACGCGCGCATCGCAGGCATCTCCGTGACCGACCTCGTGCCCGGGGTGACGAAGAGCATCGGCGTCACGGTGCGCAACGACGGCCTCGGCGCACTCGGGGCCACGAGCCTGCGCCTGGGCTACGCCTACCACGGCACGCTGCGCCCCATCGGGGACGCGGACGTGCCCCTCCTCGGCCCGCTCGGCGACACCGCCACCGCGACCTTCCGCTGGCAGACCGCGGCCAAGGTCGGCGACTTCACGCTCTCCGCCGAGGCCGACGCGGCCCAGGCCTGGACCGAATCCGACGAATCCAACAACCTCGGGCAAGCCTCGACGCACGTCCTCGTCGGCGGCGTGCCCGGCATCGACCTCCTCGAACCCCTCGGGTGAACCCATGCGCGCCACGACCCCGTTCCTGCTCGCCGCCCTCGCGACCTTCCCGCTGGCCATGGCCCTGCCCGTGGGTGTGCCGCCCTACGTGGGCGCGGGCACGCAGGTGGACATCACGAACTTCCAGTTCAGCCCCGAGGTCCTCGTCGTCGCCCCGGGGACGACCGTGACCTGGGTGAACCACGGCAACATCCACCACACCGCGACGGAGGACAACGGGGCCTGGGCCACGCCCGTCCTGGAGCAGGGCCAATCCGCCAGCATCTCCCTCCCCGGCCCCGCCGTGTACACGTACCACTGCGTGTTCCACCACGGCATGATCGGCTACCTCGTCGTGGTGGTCTGAGGTGCGCCCCGCGCTCCTCCTGGCCTGCCTCGCCCTCGCCGCGCCGGCGCTCGCCGTGGTGAACCTCCCGCCGGACGCGGGCATCGGCGTGCACACCGTGGACATCGCCGACCTGCGCTTCCACCCCCAGGTCCTGGTCGTGGGCCTGGGGAGCACGGTCACGTGGGTGAACCACGACGACGAGGACCACACCGCGACCGACTTCCTCACGCAGCAATGGGGCACGGACGTGCTGGGCGCGGGCCAGTCGGGCAGCGTGGCCTTCGCCCAGCCCGGGGCGTGGGTGTACTTCTGCGTCTTCCACTCCGGCATGTTCGGCGTGCTCGTGGTCGCGGCCGAGCCCCCGGCCTGAGCCGGCACGAAACGTTCATGCGCGGCTTGCTCCGTGCGCCCCCGTCATGCTCGACGTCGAGCTCCTGCGCAAGCAGCCCGGCCTGGTCCGCGCCAACCTCGAGCGCCGGCACGACCCGGAGGTGCTGCGGCGCTTCGACGACTTCCTCGCCGGGGACAAGGCGTGGCGCGAGGAGCTGGCGAAGCTCGACGCGCTGCGCGCGGAGCGGAACAGGCTGGGCAAGGAGATGGGCGAGGCGAAGCGGGCCGGGCAAGCTCCCCCGGCGGGCACGCAGGCGCGGAGCAAGGAGCTGCCCGAGCTGACGGCGAGGCAGGAGGCCGTGGTGCAGGACCTGCGCGTCCAGCTCGACGGCATCGCGCGCCGCCTGCCCAACCTGCTGCACGGGTCGGTGCCCGAGGGCAAGGACGACTCCGAGAACCAGCAGGTGAAGGTGTGGGGCGAGCCGAAGGAGCCGGGCTTCGCGCTCCAGGCGCACGGCGAGCTGCTGGAGGAGCTGGGCCTGGCGGACTTCACGCGCGCGGCGAAGACGAGCGGCGCGGGGTTCGTGTTCCTCCTGGGCGACCTGGCCCTGCTCGACCTCGCCCTGCAGCGCTACGCGCTCGACGTGCTCGCGCTGCGCGGCTTCACGCCCGTCCAGGTCCCCCTCATGCTGCGGCGCGAGCCGTACGAGGGCGTGACCGACCTCGCCGACTTCGAGAGCGTGATGTACAAGGTGCAGGGCGGGAGCGAGGAGCTGTTCCTCATCGCCACGAGCGAGCACGCCATCGGGGCCATGCACATGGACGAGGTCCTGCCCGAGGAGCGCCTGCCCCTGCGCTACGCCGGTGTCAGCCCGTGCTTCCGCCGCGAGATCGGCGCGCGGGGCGTGGACACGCGCGGCATCTTCCGCATGCACCAGTTCAACAAGGTGGAGCAGTTCGTGTACTGCACGCCGGAGCAGAGCTGGGAGGAGCACGAGCGCATCCTGGAGAACGCGCTGCACATCTTCCGCACCCTGGAGCTGCCGCACCGCGTGGTGAACGTGTGCACGGGCGACATCGGCACCGTCGCGGCGAAGAAGTACGACATCGAGGCGTGGAGCCCGCGGCAGAAGAAGTGGATCGAGGTCGTGAGCTGCTCGAACTGCACCGACTACCAGGCGCGCCGGCTCAAGGTGCGCGTGGGCAAGGTCGGGGGCGAGAAGCGCGTCGCGCACACCCTGAACAGCACCGCGGTCGCGACGAGCCGCGCCTTGGTCGCCATGGTGGAGAACCACCAGCAGCCGGACGGCAGCGTCACGATTCCCAAGGTGCTTCGTCCCTACCTGGGAGGGAAGGAGCGCCTGGGTCCGGCATCTCGCTGAGCGCGGCGATGGGCAGGGGCCCGGCGGGCGCGTCCTCGGCGCGGGCCACGCGCTGCACGCGGATGGCCCAGGCGAGCACGAACCGCATCTGGTCCATGGCGACCGCCTCGTCCATGTCCGACAATGCGCCCACGACCGCGAGGTCGTGGTCGCCACGCGACAGCACCACCGTGGTCATGCTGAGCCCTCGCGGCCGGCGAGGCTTGAAGCGATTGGTTCGAGCCGGTAGCACCACGGCCCTCGGGAGCACCACGCCCGGCCGAGAGGGGCTCGCACCACGCGCCGTGGTCCGGCGTCACCGATGACGGGGAGGACGGTGCGCGTGTTGGGGACGTGGGGGAGCGTGCCGGGCCGGCGTGCACCCGCATCCGGCCGCGAGAAGCCCTTTGCGCTCCGCGGGATGCCGGGTCATGACCGCGCGCTCCGCGAAGGTGCCCGCTTCCCGGCCCGAACGACCTCGCCACCACCGCGACCGAAATCTCCCCCGGGCTCTCCGCGCCGAGCGCCGGGTCAGCTGGGCTTGGCCGGAAGCATCGCGGGCGATGGCGCGTCTCCCTGGAAGGGCGGGTCGGGCCGCGGCTCGGCCCGGGCGCACGCGTCATCCCTTGCGACGCAGCCAGGCGGGCCGCGTGGGCCACAGGATGGGCACCTCGCTGAACTGCCGGATCAGACGCGAGAGGCGCTCCGTCTCGGCCTGCAGCGCTTCTTTCGTCGGCGCCGCCATCATCCGGGACGTTCACCTCGGGAAGGCATCAAACCATCGAGGCTTGCCAGGGCGGCATCGTGCGCCCCGGCTCATGAAGGCTTTCGCGACAGCGCCGTTGGCGGGAGGATTTCCGCCCATGTCGCAGGCGGGCTCCGTGCCGGTCAGGCCGAGGGACTCCCGCAGCACGTCGAAGAGCAGGACCCGGTCGCGGGACCGCGGCGTCGCGCACATGTCCTCGGTGGAGCGGCGCACGGCTGGCGATGGCGGCGCGGCGCGTCGTCGAGGCGCGCGGCAGGTGGCCGTCCTTGGGGCGCGGGTGGGAAGCGAGCGCATGGCTGGCGCATGCGCCGCCGGTGCATCATGTTGCACAGGGGAGGTCGCCGGTAGTTTCAGCCGGAGGGAAAGCTCGCGATGTCGGCGCGAAGCCGTGCGCAGAGCCCCCCGCCGGGCTGCGGATTCCCCCCACAGCCCCCCTCCCGACGCGTGGATGAACTAGGCGCCGACGAGCAAGGCGCCGACGGGGGCGTCCCAGCGAGCAGGGAAGCGACCTTCGCCGAGCAACGCCGCGCTGTGCGGCGTCGCGACACATCCTGCCTCCATCCGGACCGCTTGTCGGGTCCGCTCTTGCAAGGGGACCACGGCCATCCTGCGGCCCGTCCCGTCCCAGCGCAGTTCCACCCAGCCATCGGGCAGCGCGGCGTCGCTGACGTCGAGCACGCCGGCCGTGACGCGGGCGAAGGGCACTCTCGGCACCCTCACGAACACGAAGCCGTCGTCCCACGCCGGCGTCACCGGCTTCGACGCTGCCGGCCGCGGTGTCGGCGCGGGAGCTTTCGCCAGCGGCTTCGGTGGAGGGACGGGGAGGCTCGCTGCCGACGCTGGCACCACCTGCGGCGATGGCGTTGGCCTCACGATAGCGCTCGGCCGCGTCACCTGTGGCGGCGGCGCGGGTGCAGGAACCGTCTTCGGCAGGGCCGGAACCATGGGGGCCGGCGCGACCTTCGGCGGCTCCGCGGGCATCGTAGGCTTCGGCGGCGCCGGGGGCAGCTTCGCCCTGCGCCGGGCCTGCTTCTCCTCCTTCGGCGTCGGCTCCGCCTCGGCGAGCGAGGGCACGCGCGCCTGGCCCCGCTTCGTCAGGCTCCACCCGCTGCTGTCCATCTCGATGAGGCCGCGGTCCGCGAGGCCCTTGAGCACGTCCTTCAGCGCGCCGGCGGGCTGCCCGGTGGCGCTGGACAGCGCGTTGCGCGTCGCGCGGCCCTTCTCGCCCAGCACTCCCAGGATGCGCTCGCCCAGCTCCGCCTGCGGGTCGTGCTCCAGCTCCGGCGCGTTCGGCCCGAGCTGGTAGTGGCCGGGCTTGTACTCCTCCAGCTCGCCGCGCTTCGTCAGCTCCTTGACGAGGTTCTTGACGGCGGTCGTGTCGATGCGCGCGACGGGGAAGAACTCGGCGAGGGAGGCGCGCCCGTTGCGCTTCAGATGCGCCAGGATGCGGTGCTCGTACGAGCCCTTGGCGTAGGCCATCTACAGCCCCCGCGTGACCACGAGCATGCCGAGGCGGTCGCTCCAGCGCGCCGTGGCCGGCCCCGCGCCCAGGACCTTCGCCGCCTCCTTGCACAACACGGCTCCGTCCCGCACCGGCCAAGCGTCCGGGGCGGGCTCCGTCAGCGGCTTCAGGCCCACCGCGCCCCGGCCGGCGTCCACGTGCACCTCGCACGCGCCCGTGC
>JAIVGT010000166.1 GCA_020201485.1 Halobacteriales archaeon | reverse complement strand
GCCCGGGCGTGTCGAAGTTCGCCGCGAGCGGGATGACGCCGGCCCGGCTCACCAGCCCGACGGTCGGCTTGACGCCGACGAGGCTGTTCGCGTTGCTCGGGCTGAGGATGCTGCCGCTCGTCTCCGTGCCGATGGCCCCGGCGCTGAACGCCATGCTCCCGGCCACGCCGCTGCCGCTGCTGGAGCCGCTCGGGTCGCCCCCGGTGTAGGCGTTGATGACCTGGCCGCCCAGCGAGCTGTAGCCGTTGGGCATGTTCAGGCTCACCCAGTTCGCGAACTCGCTCAGCTCCGTCTTGCCCAGGATGACCGCGCCCGCCGCGCGCAGCCGCGCCGCGACCGTGCTGTCGGCCGGCGGGTGGTTCAGGGCGAGGGCGATGCTGCCCGCGGTCGTCGGCTCGTCGTTCGTGCCCGTGTTGTCCTTGAGCAGGATGGGCAGGCCTTCGAGGGGGCGCGCGTGCCCGGAGGCGCGCACCGCGTCCGACGCTTGCGCCTGGGCGCGCGCCGTGGGGCTGACCTCGCGGATGCTGTTCACCGCCGGCCCGGCGTTGTCGAAGGCGGCGATGCGCGCCGCGTACGCGTCCACGAGCTGCGCGCTGGTCAGGGTCCCGGAGGCCATCGCCCCCTGCAGGTCCGGCATCGTCGCGTGGTGCAGGTCCACGCCGTTCACCACGGCGAGGCAATCCGCCTCGGCCGTGCCCGGCGAGGCTGCGGCCGGGGCGAGCGAGGCGCTGGGCACGACGCACCCGGCCACGAGGAGGACGATGGCGACCGCGACGAACCGGCTCCCGCTTGCCCCGCGCTCCTGCATGGCCAGGCCTCGGCCGCGACCGTCCTGCGAGCGGGATAAAGCTTCTCGTCGGAGGGCCGCCGCGTGCCGCGCGCGGGGCCCAACGCTGGCGCTTCCCCGGGACCTTGCCGCGCGGAATGGTCCGCGGCGCAGCCCCGCGGTGGCGCGCGCGCAGGAGAAAGGTCAAGCCCCGGCCGGCGCCGCGATGCCTGTTCCCATGGCCCGCAACGTCCTTCGCTTCGCCAGCCTCGCCTGCCTCGCGCTCGCCGCCCTCAGCCTCGCGCCCTCCGCCGCCGCCGTCGGCGAGCCCATCCCCGGGGCGCAGGTCGAGCAGTGCCTCCTCGGCATGTGCGTGAGCCTCACGGACCACGCCCTCACCGTGCAGGGCGAGCTGGGCATCCGCGACTACGGGCAGGAGCCGGCCACGTCCTGCGTCAGCCTCGGCTTCGACGGCGGGGCGGGCATGCCGTCCGCGGCCTTCCAGCCGTGCGTCGTGTCCGCCTCCGACGGCCTGCCGGCCGCGGCCCGCATGCAGACCGGCACCGTGAAGTTCTGAGCCTCACACCGCGGGCACGTCGAGCGCGATGCCGTGCACGACGGGCGCCGAGGGCAGGTCGTCCGGCCGGAGGAAGGTCGCGTCCACCTGCGACAGCTCGAGCACGAGGCTGTGCCCGACGCCGAACGTCGAGGCCGTCGAGGGCGGCCAGGGCGTCGTCGAGGACGGAGCGCGGGGGCGCCGCCACCCGCCAGGAGGGGCGCGCAAGATCAGGAGGAGGAGCAACGCCAGGCCGGACACGACGCGCCGCGCGGAAGCCACCGCGCGGGCAGGCGCGCGCCGGGGGTCGAGTCCTGGCCGCCGGCGGCCTGCGCTGCCCAAGCTCCGCAGGCAACGGGCAAGACCCCGCCGCGCCTCCCCGGCCCATGCGCCTTCCCTTCGCGCTCGCCGCCCTCGCCCTGCTCGCATCGGCCTTCGCCCCGGCGGCCTCCGCCTACACGTGCACCCAGCCCGCGCCGGGCGTGCGCGCGTGCGACGTGAACGACGACGGCGTGCCGGACGTGTACTTCATCACGAACCCCAGCCTCGGCACCATCATCCTCGTCGCCTACAAGGACCCGGCCATCACGAGCGTCGGGGCGGCGTACGTGCTCTACCCGTTCGGCGTCCACACCGGTGGCGTGAGCGTGGGCTGCTACGACCCGAACGGCGACCTCAACTGCGACCAGGCCTCCGTCGCCTATGGCTCCTCCGACCTCGGCTACGTCGAGGTGGACAAGTTCGACAACCGCCTGTCCGTGTGCCGCTACGGCGGCGTGTTCGGCTTCGGCTGCACCCCGCTCTGAGGAGCCGGCGCGCCGGCCTGTGCTCCGGGTGCAGGCCCGCAGGGGCAACGTTCTTGGGCCCCGCGCGGCTTGGCCCCGCAATGCGGCCCTCGCTGCTGCCCGTGACGCTCCTCCTCCTCGCCAGCGCGCTCGCCGGGTGCATCGGCCAGCCGGCCGCGCCCGGTCCCATCGGCGCGCCCGGGCCGGTCCTCCCCCCGCTGCCCACGGCCGGGGTGCTGCACGGCGCGGACGGCCTGCGCCTCGCCCTCCCGGCCGGCTTCGTGCCTTCCGTCGGCGGCGAGTTCCTCACCGATGCGCGCGGCACGGAGCCGACCATCGGCGTGACGAAGGACCAGGCGGTGTTCACGGACGGCTTCAAGTCCAGCCCGTCGCTGTGCGGCCAGCCGCAGACGTGCCGGAGCGAGCCCACCGTGCTGCGCTCCACGGACCACGGACAGACGTGGACCGACGTCGGGCCGGCGCTGCCGAGCGGCGACAGCACGCCGCCCACGACGAGCGACCCCATCGTGTACGTGGACCCGGCGACGGACCGCGTGTTCTGGCTCAACCAGGCCGAGACCGCGTGCGCGACGCTGTTCACGAGCGATGACCGGGGGGCGAGCTGGGACCCGAGCCCGGTGAGCTGCGGCACGCCCGGCCTGGTGGACCACGTCACCATCGTCGCGGCGAAGCCGCGCCTCCTCGCCACGCTCGGCTACGCCAGCGTCGTGTACGTG
>JAIVGT010000165.1 GCA_020201485.1 Halobacteriales archaeon | reverse complement strand
GCACTGCTAGCCGCCTGCTTCGTGGCGGCCTATCGGAATACGGAGTTCCGGAACTCCTCAAATCCCCCGCGGCGAACCTGGGGCTGCGCCCCCGGGCGCGAAGGCATCCACCCCAAACGGTTCGGCAACACCATCACCTTCGAAGGACGCGGTCCGGCAACACCTGCTTCCTCGGGATGGGCTTGGAGGTCTTCCCTCGTTTTCGCGCGCTGGGAGGCGCGCACCCGATGCGCAGCGCGCGCGCCCGACGTTCCGCGGCAGCGCGTTCCGGCCTCGCGCGCTGCGGACCGCGGCTCGGCCTCCACGCGCCACCCGGCTGCCGCCATACGTTCAAATAGCATGACCACATTCGCGGCCCTGCGCCCCCGGGTCGCCTGGGGCTGCACCCTGACCCCCAGGGCATCCTCGGTGAACCTCATGACGACGGGACTCAACGCGGGTCGCATCCTCACCCGCCAGCGGGCGCAGTTCCGCTGGAGCGACCGCTACTACAAGCGCAGGATCGAGCGGCTCAAGGCGAAGTCCGACCCCCTGGGTGGCATCCCGCAGGCGCGCGGCATCGTCATCGAGAAGGTGGGCATCGAGGCCAAGCAGCCGAACTCGGCCATCCGCAAGTGCGTCAAGGTCCAGCTCATCAAGAACGGCCGCCAGGTCACGGCGTTCGCGCCGGGCAACGGGGCCATCAACTACATCGACGAGCACGACGAGGTGCTCATCGAGGGCATCGGGGGTCGCATGGGCCGCAGCTACGGGGACATCCCGGGCGTGCGCTACAAGGTCATCCAGGTGAACAACGTGTCGCTCATCGAGCTGGTGCGCGGGCGGAAGGAGAAGCCGATGCGGTGATGCCCATGGGCGAACGCGAACTCCCCAACGAAGGCCCGGCCCCCGAGATGCCCGCGCCCGGCGCCGAGCCCGATGCCTTGGAGCAGGCCATCGCCAACGCCACGCCCGCGCCCCACGTCGAGCTCATCACCGGCGAAGCCGCGCTGATGTTCGGCAAGTGGGACCTCAGCCAGATCGAGGTCCGCGACGTCGGCCTGCGCCGGTACGTCAATCTCCGCCCCGTGTACCTGCCGCACACGAGCGCGCGCCACGCGAACCGCCCGTTCGCGAAGAGCCACGTCAACCTCGTCGAGCGCCTGGTGAACCTGCTCATGAAGAGCGAGGACTACACGGGCAAGAAGAGCAAGGCGTACCGCGCGGTGAAGCAGGCCTTCGACGAGATCAACACGAAGACGAAGCAGAACCCGGTCCAGGTGCTCATCAAGGCCATCGAGAACGCCGCGCCCCGGGAGGAGGTCACGCGCCTCCGCTACGGCGGCATCAGCGTCCCGAAGGCGGTGGACGTGAGCCCGGCGCGCCGGCTCGACATCGCCCTGCGCAACATCGCGACCGGGGCGACGCAGGCCTCGTTCAAGAGCCCGAAGCCCATCCACGAGTGCCTGTCGCAGGAGATCATCCGCGCCAGCCGGGGCGAGATGGAGAGCTTCGCCATCGCGCGCAAGGAAGAGGTCGAGCGCGTCGCGAAGAGCGCCCGCTGATCCCGGCTCCGGCCGGCGCGCCGGTTTCTCGCGCATTTTCGAGGGCCCAGCGGACGCGCCGCCGGGGCCACGCGCCGAGCAGCCGCAGGGACGCGCCCAGGCTCTCGGCAGAAACGGCTTAGGGCGGCAGCCCGAGCGCGGGGCATGCACCGCCCGCTCCTCGCGCCCCTCGGCGCCCTCGCCCTCGTCGCCCTCGTCCTCGCCCCGCCGGCCGCCGCGAGCGGCGTGTTCGTCGGGCCGCTCGCCTTCTACTTCGTCGCCGACCAGTGCAACTTCGCCACGCAGAGCCCGCCGAACACCGTGCTCGTCTCGCTCGTCAACGCGCAGGGCATCATCTCCGGGACGCAGGTGAGCAGCCCGGCGGTGACGATGGTCCTGACGAGCGGCGGCTTCACGCTGTGCCAGCCCGACGGCAACGGGCGCTTCATCGCCAGCGGCGACGGCTCGGGCGTCATCGTCGCGGCCTGAGCGCGCGCTCACGGCACGTGGAACGCCTGCGTCGGGGTGACCTTGCCCTGCAGCAGGTCCGCGCCCCCGCCCGGGACGGGCAGGCCGAGGAAGGAGGTGAAGGCGTAGCTGCCATCGCCGTCCGGCAGCAGCTCGACGTAGCCTTGGGGCAAGGCGTCGCGCGCGCACGTGGCGAGCACGCGGCCCGCGCGCGGGTCGCCGGCGAGCAGGCACGTCTCGTGCACGAGGCACGTGCCGAGCGGGTTGGCGCCGTCGAGGTGCGTGAAGGTGAAGCTCATCGCGTAGCGCCCGGCCGCCGGGGCGTGCACGAGCGCGACGCGCAGGTCGCCGGGCAGCGGCTCGAGGAAGCTGGGGTGCGGGATGCACTCCGGGAAGCTGCGCCCGAGCTCGAACATGACGAACCCGCCCTGCCCCTCGAACAGCTGCGCATCCGCCACGGGCAGCGCCCCGGCGACCGGGGCGAGCAGCGTCGCCAGGGCGAGCCCGAGCGGGAGCAGGCGCATGCGCCGAGAGGCGAGGCCGCGGGCATCAACTCTCTCGCGTGACCGGCTTCCCGCTCGGTCCGCGGGTCGTTCCGCCGCGGACGGCGGGCGGCCCGTGGGCACCATCCAAACCCTTTTAAAGGGCGCTCGCTTCATCCCCGCTGCCTGCCTCGGCAGGAGATGGCGAGATTATGGGCCGCAAGGAGGACAACATCGCGAAGGCGCGCGAGCTCATGCACAGGCTCCCGCAGATCCGCAACATCGGCACGGCGGCCCACATCGACCACGGCAAGACCACCTTCTCGGACAACCTCATCGCCGGAGCGGGCATGATGAGCGAGGAGCTCGCCGGCAAGCAGCTCGTCCTCGAC
>JAIVGT010000202.1 GCA_020201485.1 Halobacteriales archaeon | reverse complement strand
GTGTTGGGCCTGGCCGCGTGCCTCGCGGCCCGCCGCCGGTGAGCGTTCCTCGGGCCCGGCGCGAAAGAGGCTTGCCCGGGCGAGGGCATCGCAGCCCCATGTCGCGCGGCTACTCCAGCGAGGAGGCCCAGGAGCGCCTGCAGCGGGCGAGGGAGGAGAAGGAGCGGGAGCGCGCCTTGGCGGCGGAGCCGCAGCGGAAACGGAAGCTGCCCCCGGGAGCGGTCGAGGAGCCGCGGTAGGCTCACTGCGCGCGGATGCGCATCTCGCGCTGGCGCTTCATGCGGCGGCGGAGGCGCTTCTTGTGCCACTTCCAGCGCATGTGCCCGCGCTTTTTCCATCGGCGGCTCGAGCGCTTCATGGGAACGGGGCCGCGAAGGCGCAGGTTCCATATAAGCGTTTGGCGGGCCCGCGTCGCGCGCGCTCAGTCCAACCCGAACCGGCCCAGGACGTCGCGCCATTGCCGCGCGGCGCGCAGGAACTCGCGCCCCTTGTCCGTGAGCTGCGGCATGCGGCCGGCGGTCACGAAGCCGGTGCGCTCCAGCTCCTCCAGGTATTCCATGAGCCGGTCGTAGGACATGTTCGCGGTCGTCGCGACGTTCGTGACGCGCGCGCCCTCGCCGTGGCTGGCCCACTGCTCCTCGATGGCCTCGAGCACCGCGATGATGATGCTCCAGCGCTCACGGCGGGGCATGCTGCACCCTCCGGCTTCCCCCGCCCAGGCCGATGGCGGCGAGGAGGAGCGCGATGGCGAGGAACCGCCAGCAATACACGAGCGGCGCGAGCCGCTCCGTCGAGGCCTGCGGCAGGAGGTCGAGGACCATCCACGTGTACTTCGTCGCCGCCCAGGCGAGGAACGCCGCCGGGACGAGGGCGCGGTCGAGCGTGGGCTGCTTGAGCAGGCCGGGGAGCGCGAGGACGGCGCAGGCGACGTAAGCCAGGAACATCAGGCCGTGCAGCACGGGCAGCGCCTCGCCCAGGCGCGGCGACTGCGCGAAGGGCGGCATGGCCCAGAACAGCAGGGCCCCGATGGCGCTCAGTCCCGCCGCAGACCAGGCGAGCACCGTCCAGGGCCGGGGTGAGCCGTGCACGCGGTGGCTCACGTAGGCGAAGAGGAGGACGAGGGCGCCGCCGAGCTGGCCGGCGATGCGGAGCGCGTCCCACGCGCCGATGGGCGCGGCCAGGTCGAACTGGCTCACGGAGACGCCGAAGTAGCCGACGCCGACGAGCCCGAAGCCCACGGCGAAGAGCAGGAGCAGAGCCGAGCCGGTGAGCCGCCAGATGCGGGCGAAGAACAAGGCGACGATGAGGGTGAGGACGGCCGAGACCGCGTCCAGCGCCACGAACAGGGGCGGGCTCGCCACGGGCCTGGAGCGTTGCGGGGGGATTTTGCCTTGGCGGTCCGAAGAGCCGGCGCCGGAGGGGGTGCAGGGGGCACGAGGAGCGACGAGCCGGAGCGAGGCGAAGGCGAGGAGCGACGTCCCCCGTCAGTTCTCGTGCCGGTGCGGGGGCGGGGGCTCGTGCGCGCGCATCGTGGGCTGCGCTTCCACCCGCACGCCGTGGTTCATGTCGATGTCGCGGCCCTCGCAGCCGGGGCAGCGCACGATGGGATAGCGGCGCAGGTTCAGCGCGTCGCTCCACTGCGGCCGGCCGATGAGGGTCCACTGCGACTCCGGCGCGACCCGCCCGCAGGAGCGGCATCGGAAGACGAACTGCTCGGGCAACGGCGGGGGCACGATGCGCCCAGGCCAAGAGCCTTGCGAGCGCCTCCGCCCACGCTCTGGCGAAAGGCTTCATAGCCACCGCTCGGGCTGCCCGCTCGGAGACCATGTCCACCGCTCGCTCGGCAGCCCTCGTCGGGTTGCTCCTCCTGTCCGTCTTCGGCACCGGCATCGCGACCATGGGAGTTGCCTCGGTCCAGGAGATCCTGGCCTTCGACCCGGCGAGCGACGCGTGGAGCACGCGCGTCACGGAGCCCGGGTTCACGGACAGCACGCCGCCCCCGCCGCTCGCCACGCACTGGCGCGCCATCGGGCCCGGCACCGACGCCACCATCCCGGTCTTCGGCAACGAGGTGCGCGCCAGCGGCAGCGACCACATGGGCGAGCCGGGCGTCAAGATCGCCAACGACGGCACCATCTACGTGCACGCCCCCGGCTTCCTCTGGGTGAGCACGGACAGCGGCGCCACGTTCCACAGCATCAACCTGCAGGGCGTGCGCCTGTGCGGCTGCGACGCCGACCTCGCGGTGAACGACCTGAACGAGGCGTTCTACAGCGACCTCAACTACCCCGTCGGCGGCAGCATCGGCGCCACGCTGAACCAGGGCGCGACCTTCGTCCCGGGCGGCCTCGTCGTCCAGCAGGGCTCGGACCGGCAGTGGATCGAGAGCGACGGCCTGCTCCACACCTACTTCACGCTGCGCAGCGGCGGCGTCATCGACGGCTACGTCGCCACCGGTCCGGCGCACGAGTTCGCCCCGCTCGGCCAGCTCAACGTGCAGGGCAGCAACTTCCGCGCCGGCTATCTGGCCGTGGACCGCGGCCTGTCCCGCGACCCGACGGGCTACGCCTACTTCACCTACACGAGCGGCAACAGCGTGCGCGTCGTGGTCACGCAGGCCGGCGGCCTCATCGGCGGCTCGAAGGTCCTGTCCAGCGACCACCTCGTGGCGAGCACGGGTGGCACGAACCTCGACTCGTTCAGCGCGGCGGCCGTGGACGACGCGGGCAACGCGTACGTCGTGTGGAGCGAGCAGGCCAGCGTCGCCGGGCACATCGTGACGAAGAGCATGATGGCCAGCAGCACCGACCACGGCGCGACGTGGAGCGCCGGGCACCAGGTCAACAGCGCCCCGGCCACGAGCGTGTACCCGTGGATCGTCGCGGGCAAGGACGGCAGCGTCGGCATCGTGTACTACGGCAGCGCCCAGGCCACGACCCCGGGCAGCGTGACCGGCGACTGGTTCGTGTACTACACGTACAGCGCGAACGCGCACGACGCGAACCCGGCGTTCACGGAGACGGTCGCCGTGCCGCACAAGGTGCGCACCGGGGCCATCTGCACGGGCGGCACGGGCTGCGGCGGCGGCAGCCGCGCGTTCCTCGACTTCTTCGGGGTCACGCAGTTCCCCGACGGACGCGCCGCCATCGCCTACGACGACAGCGAGGCGCTGCCGTCGAGCGCCTACCCCTACGTCCACTTCATCCAGCAGGTGGACGGGCCGAAGCTGCGGTGAGCGCGACCCCTGCCCGGTGCGCGCGCCGGGCTGTCATCTTTTTCATCTTGCAGGCGTTCAGCGGCAACCATGCCCGGCCTCGTCCTCGTCGCGGTGCCCGACCTGCTGCTGCAGAGCCGCATCCTCGACGCGGCGAAGCGCGGGGGCGTGCGCACGGTCGTGGCGAACACGCCGGAGGAGGTCCTGGCCCACGCGCGCGCCGAGCTGCCTGCGTTGGTGCTGCTCGACCTGGAGAGCCCGCGCGTGCAGGCGGTGCGCGCCTTGGCCCTGCTGCGCGAGGCGGGGCTGGACGTGCCGACGCTCGGCTTCTACGGCCACGTGCAGGCGCAGGTCGCGGAGCGCGCGAAGCAAGCCGGCCTGCAGGAAGCGATGACGCGCGGCGCGTTCGTGCAGCGCCTGGACGAGCTGATGGCGCGCTACGCCTGAAGCAGGCGGGCCAACTCCTCCGGGCTGCGCGCGGGCGGGCTGCAGGCATGGCCCCGGCAGACGAGGGCCACGGCGGAATCCTTCCCCGTGCCGGCGAGGAGCGCCTGCTTCGCCGCAGCCGGCAACGCTTGGCCCGCGCCCGGGGGGCTGACGAGCACGAGCGGGTCCGTCGCGCGCAGCGCGCCGGTGTGCAGGGCCTCGGCCTGCGTGCCGGAGCCGACGATGCTCACGTGGACCGGGCCGCGCACGTGCTGTTCGAGCGCGAGGAGGAAGCTGCCGGCGAACAGCGCGCCCATGCCCTCGGCGCTGCCGGCCATGCCGCGCAGGATGCGCTCCGCGGCCTGCTGGTAGCGCGGCTCGTCGGTGAGGGCAGCGAGGCGGTCGAGGCTCCATGCCGCGACGCCGGTCGGGCTCGGGGTGGGCGCGTCCTCGATGGGCTTGCGCACGCTGCGCAGGGCCGCGACCTCGGGCTGCGCGTCGCGCGGCGTGTCGGTGAGCAGGCTGTCCTCGGCCTGGTGCTGCGCGAGCACGGCGTCGAGGAGCTGCCGCGCGGCGCGGAGCCAGCGCGCGTCGCCCGTCGCCTCATGCGCGCGCAGGAGCGCGTCCGCGAGGAACACCTGGTCCTCGAGCATGCCGGGCACGCTGCCGCCGAGGACGTGGGTGGCGCGGCCGTCGCGCACGCCCTCACGGAGGATGCGGTCGAGGGCGCGGAGCGCTGCGTCGCGTGCGTCCGGGCGGTCGAGCCAGCGGGCGGCGTCGAGCAGCGCGCCGCACATCATGCCGTTCCAGCTCACGTAGAGGGAGCGGTCGATGAGCGGCGCTTGCCGCTGCATCCGGGCAGCGTGCAGGAGCGCCTCGCCTTGCGCCAGCTTCTCCTCGACCATCGCCTCGGGCAGGCCGCGCTCCTGGGCGAGCTGCGCCGCCGGCTTGCTGACGAACAGCACGTTCTTCGCCGGGTGGTGGTGCATCTCGCCGCGCGCCTCGACGTCGAAGTGCTCGCGCAGCAGGTCGCGCAGGTCGAGGTCGGGGACCGCAGCCGCCAGCTCGGCCTGCGTCCAGGTCCAATAATCGCCGTCGTCGTCCAGCCCGACGTCGGCGTCCTGGCTGCCGAAGAAGCCCCCGGCGGGATCCTGCATCGGGCCGAGGACCCAGCGCAGGATGCCCTCCGCGGCCTCGCGGAACAAGGGCTCGCGCAGGACGGCCCAGCCCTGGGCGTGGTTGCGGAGCAGGCCGGCGTTGTCGTAGAGCATCTTCTCGAAGTGCGGCACGACCCACTCCGCGTCCACGGAATAGCGGTGGAAGCCGCCGCCGAGCTGGTCGTGGATGCCGCCCAGGGCCATGCCGCGCAGCGTGCCGGCGAGGACGGTGCGGACCGCCGGGTCGTCGCTGCGCAGGAAGGCGAGGTCGAGCGCGCTGCTGTGCGGGAACTTGGGCGCGCCGCCGAAGCCGCCGTTCACGCCGTCGAAGCGCGCGATGAGGCCGCGCAGCGCCGCGTCCACCGCATCGGGGCGCAGGTCGCCCGGGACGCGCTGGCCGGCCGCACGCTCCAGCTCCTGGTGCAGCTGCGCCGCATGAGCCGCCGCGTGCTCGCGCTGCTCCGACCAATGCTCCGCGACGCGCGTCAGCACGGTGCGGAAGCCCGCCCGGCCGTACATGTCCTGCGGCGGGAAGTACGTGCCACCGAAGAACACGTGGCCGTCGGGCGTGAGGAACGCGGTCAGCGGCCAGCCGCCTTGGCCGGTGAGCGCCTGGATGGCGTGCTGGTAGCGCGCGTCCACGTCGGGCCGCTCGTCGCGGTCCACCTTCACGGGGATGAACAGCTCGTTGATGAGCTTCGCGAGCTGCGGGTCGTCGTAGCTCTCGCGGTCGATGACGTGGCACCAATGGCACCACACCGCGCCGATGTCGAGGAGCACGGGCTTGCCCTCGCGCGCAGCGCGCGCGAACGCCTCCGTGCCCCACGGGTACCAGTCGATGGGCTGATGGGCCGCGCTGCGCAGGTAGGCGCTGCGCTCCGAGGCGAGGCGGTTGGGCACGGTCCGATGGACGGGCTTCGCCGGCTAAACCCTTGGGGTGCGGTGGGCCTGTTCCAGCTCCAGCAACTTCCGCTTCATCGGCAGCCCTCCGCCATAGCCCGTGAGGTCGCCGCTCGCGCCGATGACGCGGTGGCAGGGCACGATGATACTCACCGGGTTCGCGTGGTTCGCGCCGCCGACCGCGCGCATCGCGCTCGGCTTGCCGATGCTCGCGGCGATCTGCCCGTAGCTGCGCGTCTCGCCAAACGGGATGCGGCGCAGCGTGCCCCACACCTGGAGCTGGAACTCCGTGCCACGCAGGTCGAGGGGCATGTCGAACGTTCGCCGCTCGCCCGCGACGTATTCCGCGAGTTGCTCGCGTAACGCGTCCGCGCGCGCATCGGGCTCGACCTCGCGCGCGTCCGGGAACTTCGCCCGCGCCCACGCCACATCGGGCTGCGTCTCCTCGCCGGGCAGGGCTAGCCGCGCCAAGCCGCGCTCGGTGAAGACGGCGCGGAGCCTCATGCCGTCCACGGCGAGCTTGCTGCAGGAGAACTCAGGCATGGAGGGAACCTCCGGACTTGCGGTAGGCCGCGGGCGGCACGCCCTTCGCGCGGCGGAACGCTGCATAGAACGTGCTCAGGCTGCGGAAGCCCGCGGCGCGCGCGACGTCCACGACGGGCGCGTCGGTCGTGACGAGCAGCGTGGCGGCGTGCAGCACGCGCCGGCGGCGCACGAGCACGGTCCACGGCACGCCGGCCGCGCGTCGCACCCGGCGGCGCAGCGTCTCGGGCTTCGTGCCGAGCTGGGCGCTCACGGAGGCGAGGCTGGCGCGGTCGGGCGCGGCATCGACGGCGGCGTGCACGCGGGCGAGCAGCGCGTCCTCCGCCTCGCCGCTCGCGAGCTGCGGCGTGCAGCGCTTGCACGCGCGGAACCCGGCCCGCTCCGCCTCGTCGCGCGTGGCGTAGAAGCGCACGTGCTCCGGCCGGGCGCGGCGCGACGGGCAGCTCGGCTTGCAGTAGATGCGCGTCGTGGTGATGGCGATGAAGAACCGGCCGTCGAGGGCGCGGTCGCGGCGCAGCACGGCCCGCCGCATCTCGGGCTCGCTCAGGATCACGCGGAGGCACCGGTTCCCGGGGGCCTTAACGGTTTGCCGGCGGGCGGGCCGCTTCCGGGCGGCGGCGTCCGAATCCGCGTTCACGGCTCCGGCTGGGCCGGATCGACGCGGGGGATGATGCCGTCGAACCCGCGGTCGAACGAGAGGATGCCGTCGAGGTCGTGGGCCCGCACGAGGGCGATGCTCGTGCAGTCCACGAAGCTCAACTCCTTGTCCGCGTAGGTCCGGAAGATGTCCCTGGCCTCCTGGAACACGTCCGCCGTGACCCGCTCGAGGACGAACACCTTGCCGTAGGGCGTCTCCCCGAGCAGGAATGCGGCCACGTCGTCGGCGAGCGCATGGCTCTTCGCCCGCGTCCTCACCAACGTGACGGCTTCGGTGACGAGGAAGTCCGAGACGATGGGCGTGCCCCACCGGCCGGCGATGGCGCGCTTGGTCGCAGCGTGCGCCGCGGCGTGCCGGCCGTCGCGGGGCAACCGGCTCCCGCCGACGACGCCGGAGTCGACGAGGATGCTCACGCGCCCTCGCCGTAGAGGTCCTCGTCGTCGCGGCCCATCGGCCGGCTGGAATCGTACGTGGGCGCGAGCTCGCGCAGCCGACGATCGTGGAGGGCCAGCTCCTCCTCGTCCGCGGGCTTCCAACCGGCGAGGGTGCCGAGGAGCTCGCCGCGGCGCTCCCACCCCATGCGCGCGAGCAGCGCCACCAATTCCTGCATGGAGGGCTTGCTGCCCGCGGCCAGGGTCAGCGATGCCTGAAGCCGGTCGAGCAGCTGCTTGGTCGCGTCGTCGACCTTCAGGGTTGCCGCCATGGAGAAAATACTACTTTGCTACTTTTCTACTTTCCTTCGAATGCGGGGGCCCACATGTGATGTGCAAAGCCTTAACATATACAATACATGACAGTCTTGCGCCATGTTGCGGAAGGCCCTCCACCTGCGGGACGACCCGCTCACCCTCTTCCGCAAGCTCTGCGGCCTGGGCTCGCGAGCGTTCCTCTTCCAGAGCGCAGAGGGGCCCCGCATGCTCGCCGAGTACAGCATGCTCGGCTTCGCCCCCGCGTCGGGCCTCACGCTCCACCAGGGACGATGGGCGACCGAGGGCGACGCGCGCGTGGACGAGGCGCGCAGCATCGGCGACAACCTGCGCGGCGCTTTGCCTCGCGTCCCGCCGCGCGACGAGGGCTACCGTTTCCTCGGCGGCCTCGTCGGCAGCTTCGGCTACGAGTACGTGTCGCATCTGGAGAAGCTCCCGGCGCATCGCAGCGAATGGCCCGAGCTCGACCTCGGCCTGTACCTCGACGGCATCGTCTTCGACCACGTGCGCGGCCAGACGTTCTACTTCTCCCACGGCGCGGACCGCAGCGCGCAGGTGGAGCAAGCTGCCCAGCAGCGCCTCGACGAGCCCGCCCCTGCGCGCGGCGTGGACCTGCGCCGCGTTCCGGACGAGGCGGCGTTCTGCAAGCAGGTGGAGCGCGCCAAGCACCACATCCAGCTCGGCGACATCTTCCAAGTGGTGCTGAGCAAGCAGGTCCAAGGCCGGCTCGACGGCGACCCGCTCGCGCTGTACGAGGGCTTGCTGCGCACGAATCCCAGCCCGTACATGTACTGCATCCAGAGCGGCGAGCGCATGCTCGTCGGCAGCAGCCCGGAGATGCTGGTCCGCGTGCACCGCGGCAAGGTCGAGACCTTCCCCATCGCCGGCACGCGGCCCCTCGGCGACACACCCGAGGACACGGAACGCTTGGAGCACGAGCTGCAGGCGGACGCGAAAGAGCAGGCGGAGCACGCCATGCTCGTGGACCTGGCGCGCAACGACGTGGGCCGCGTGGCGCGCTACGGCAGCGTGCGCGTGAGCGAGCGGCAGCGCATCCTGCGCTACTCGCACGTGCAGCACATGGTGAGCAAGGTCGAGGCGGAGCTCGCGCCGGGCAAGGACGCGCTCGACGCGTTCCACGCGTTGTTCCCCGCCGGGACCGTGAGCGGAGCGCCGAAGGTGCGCGCCATGGAGCTCATCCACGACATCGAGGGCCGCGCGCGCGGCGCCTACGCGGGAGCCGTGGGCTACGTCGGCCTGAACGGCAGCCTGGACGCCGCCATCACCATCCGCACGGCGCAGGTCGTGCGCGACCGCATCACTGTGCAAGCAGGGGCGGGCATCGTCGCCGACAGCGTGCCGGCCAGCGAATGGCGCGAGGCCGAGCACAAGGCCCAAGCCTTGCTGCGCCTGCTGGGGGTGGGCGCATGACCGCGAGCCCGAGCGCACCGAGGGCGGGGCCACGCCTCCTCGTCCTCGACAACTACGACTCCTTCACCTACAACCTCGTCCAGTACCTGGGCGAGCTGGGCGCGGAGCTCGAGGTGCACCGCAACGACGCCCTCACGCTGAAGCAGGTGGAGGCGCTGCGCCCGGACGGCATCGTCATCTCCCCCGGCCCGGGCAACCCGGCGGACGCGAAGAGCTTCGGCGTCTGCGGCGAGGTGCTGCGCACGATGAGCCAGACCGTGCCGACGCTCGGCGTCTGCCTCGGCCTGCAAGGCTTCGCGCACCACTACGGCGGGAAGGTCGTGCCCGCGCCGCGCCTCATGCACGGCAAGAGCTGCATGGTGCAGCACGACGGCCAGGGCGTGCTGCGCGGCCTGCCCGACCCGTTCGAGGCCGGCAGGTACCACAGCCTCATCGTCGAGCGCGCCAGCCTGCCGAAGGACATCGTCGTCACGGCGTGGACGGAGCAGGGCGAGGTCATGGGCGCGCGGCACACGCGCTTTCCCATCGAGGGCGTGCAGTTCCACCCGGAGAGCATCCTCACGCCGCAGGGCAAGGACCTGCTCCGCAATTTCCTGGAGGATTGCCGGTGAGCGCAGACGCCCCCATCCGGGCCGCGCTCGCCGATGTCGTCGAAGGCCGTTCCCTCAGCGAGGAACGGGCCTATGCCGTCATGGTCAGCGTCATGCGCGGCGAGACCACGGCGAGCCAGATGGCCGGATTGCTCGTCGCATTGCGCATGAAGGGGGAGAGCGTGGACGAGATCGCCGGCTTCGCCCGCGCCATGCGCCAGGCGTGCCGCGCCATCCACCCGCGCGTGCACGGCCGGCTCGTGGACACGTGCAGCACGGGCGGCGCGAAGCTGAAGCTGTTCAACGTCGGCACGACCGCCGCGTTCCTCGCCGCGGCAGCAGGTGTGCCCATCGCCAAGCACGGCAACCGCGGCGTGACGCGCGCGAGCGGCAGCGCGGACGTGCTCGAGGCGCTCGGCGCGGACCTGAGCCTCGGCCCGGAGGAGGTGCAGCGCACCATCGAGGAGACGGGCATCGGCTTCCTCTTCTCGCCCGCGTTCCATCCGGCCATGCTCCACCCGCTCGCCCCGCGCCGGGAGATGGGCATCCGCACGGTGTTCAACATCCTCGGCCCGCTGTGCAACCCGGCCGATGCCAAGGGCCAGGTGCTCGGCGTGTACGACGCGCGCCTCCTCGAGCCGCTCGGCGAGGCGCTGCTGCGCTTGGGCACGGAGCATGCGCTCGTCGTCCACGGCGACGGCGGCCTGGACGAGCTGAGCACGATCGGCCCGACGCAGGCGGTCGAGGTCGTGCCCGGCGGCATGATGCGCATGACCCTCGACGCGGCGAAGCTCGGCATCCCCCGCGCGCGCCCGCATGAGGTCGAGGGCTCCGACCCGAAGACGAACGCGGCGGAAGCGCGGCGCATCCTCGGCGGGGGGCAGGGGCCGCGCGCGGACATGGTCCTGCTCAACGCTGCCGCGGCCATCCACTTCGGCGGCAAGGCACACAGCTTGGAGGAAGGCCTGCGCATGGCGCGCGACGTGCACCGTGCCGGGAC
>JAIVGT010000164.1 GCA_020201485.1 Halobacteriales archaeon | reverse complement strand
CGGCGAGCCGAGCAGGTTGCGCTTCATGTTCTGCGGGAACACGCGCAGGTGCCGGAACACGTCCGCGCTCTTCGCCAGGATGTGGTCCGCGAGGACGAGGCTGTGCGGGATGAGGAAGCGCTCCCCGGAGCTGTTGCTCAGGTCGCGCTCGTGCCACTGCACGGCGTTCTCCCAGGCCGGGATGGCATAGCTGCGCACGAGGCGCGCCAGGCCGGTGATGTTCTCGCTGTCCACCGGGTTGCGCTTCTGCGCCATCGTGCTGCTGCCGACCTGCTTCGCCGCGTCGAAGCCCTCCTGCACCTCCAGGATCTCGTTGCGCTGCAGGTTGCGCACCTCGGTGGCGAACTTCTCCAGGCTGGCCGACAGGTTCGCGACGTGGCCGAGCAGCTCGTTGAGCCGGTCGCGCTGGACGATCTGCGTCGGGCCGTCCTCCATGGGCACGCCGAGCTGCCGGCTGAACTGCTCCTGCACCTGGAGAGCCTTGGGGCCGAGCGCCGCTGCCGTGCCCACCGCGCCCGTGAGCTTGCCGACGACCACGCGCTTGCGGCACTCGCGCAGCCGCTCCAGGTGCCGCTGCGTCTCCAGGCCGAACACGGCCATCTTCAGGCCGAAGGTCATGGGCACGGCGTGCTGGCCGTGCGTCCTGCCCACGCACAGCGTGTCGCGGTGCTCCCGCGCCAGCCGGTGGAACTGCGCGAGCAGCTCCTGGCAGTCCTTCTCCAGCAGGTCGAGCGCATCGCGCAGCATGAGCGCGTTCGCCGTGTCGATGATGTCGTAGCTCGTCGCGCCGAGGTGCACGAAGCGCCCGGCCTCCGGGGTGCATTGCTCGGTCAGCGCCTTGACCACGGCCATGAGGTCGTGCCGCGTCTCGGCCTCCAGCTCCTTCACGCGCGCGACCTTCACGTGCTGCAGGTCGGCCTTGCGCGCCACCTCCTCGGCCGCGCTCGCCGGGCAGTTCCCGACGGCGGCGTGGGCCTGCACGAGCGCCGCCTCGACGCGGAGCAGCGTGCCGAGCTTGCCCTCCTCGCTGAAGACGCGCTTCATCGCGGGCCTGCCGTAGCGGAAGTCGAGGGGGCAGACCAGGAGGTCGCTCATAGCTGCGCAACGGGGTGCCCCGATTTGAGCTTGACGCGCCGCGTTCTTATGGCATGCTTGAGGCGCTGCAGGCGAAGGCGAGCACGACGAAGATGGCGCCGTTCACGGCGTGCCCGAGGAAGCACAGCGGGCAGGGCGTGCGCAGCTTGCGCAGCAGGGCCCAGGCCAGGTACGCGCTCATCATCACCGTCGCCGCGCTCGCCGCGAGCATCGGCAGGCAGGGGAGCGGGCTCGCCGCGTGCACGAGCACGATGGCGTACCAACCCAAGCCCAGGACGCTGTTCGGCACGCGCAGGAGCCGCGCCTCCGGCGCCTCGACGACCACCGCGCACGTCGCCCCGTCCATGCGGCAGAAGCGCGGCACCCAGCGCGCGTCCGCGGGCATGACGCGATACGTCACGAGCGTGAAGTAGAGCGCGTCGAGGAAGCCGAGCGCGCCCAACGCTGCGAAGGCGACGAGGGCCGCGTCCACCACGCGCCCGCATGCGCGCCCGGGGCTTCACCTGGATGGGTCCAGGGCCGGGCCGCTGCGTGCGGTTGGGCATTTGATGGCCGCGCCTTGCGGGAGCGCGCCATGCCGCGCCGATGCCCCTCCTCCTCGCGCCGTGCCCGCGTTGCGGCCGGGACGCGCCGACCGGCATCCGCGCCGGCCCCACCCTGCCCCGCATCGAGGAGGTCGTGGTCCGCTGTCCGGCCTGCGCCGCGGAGTCGCGCGTCCCCGGCTCGACGCTGCGCCGCGCCTAGGCGGCGAAGGAGCCCGGTGCCAGGCGGCACGCAAAACAGGCTTAAGCCCCGAGGGCATGGTCGCATCATGCACCTCTGCGTCGTGCTCCCCATCGGAGTCGTCTGCGTCCCGGTCGTGGGCTAGAACCGCCACCACGGGCTCAGCGTTCGCCGCGCCTCCAGCACGAGCCCGCGCACGTCCTGGTCGCCCCGCGGCTTCTCGTCCCAGGCCACCTTCTCGCCCGCGAGCCACGCCATCTGCCCGACCGCGCTGCGGGCCACGGCCCCGAGATGGTAGCCCCCCTCCAGCGCGACGACGATGCGCGGCTGCACCTCCGCCAGCTTCTCCAGGATGCGCGGGTAGTAGCCGCTCGTCAGCTCCAGCGAGCCGAGCAGGTCCTGCGCATGGCTGTCGTAGCCGGCGCTCACGAGCCACAGGTCCGGGTCGAACTGCTCTGCGACGGGCAGCACCACCTCGTCGAGCAGCGCGTCGTACGCGCCCTCGCCCGTGCCCGGCTTGACGGGCAGGTTCACGTTCATCCCCGCGCCCTCGCCTTCGCCGGTCTCGGCCATGCGCCCCGTGCCGGGGTAGAGCGGCCATTGGTGCACGCTCACGTACAGCACGTTCGCCTCGCGCCAGAAGATGTCCTGCGTGCCGTTGCCGTGGTGCACGTCGTGGTCGAAGATGGCGACGCGCCGCGCGCTCTTCAGGTCGAGCACGCGCCGCGCCGCGAGGGCGACGTTGTTCATCAGGCAGAAGCCCATGGCCCGGTCCGCGGTCGCGTGGTGCCCGGGCGGCCGCACCAGGCAGTACGCGCCACGCGCGTCCCCGCGCGCAACGCGCCGCGCCGCTTCCATCGTGCCCCCGGCTGCGCGCAGGGCCGCTTCCCAGCTCTCCGGGCTCACGACGGTGTCCGCGTCGAGGTTGCCTCCGCCGGCCTTGCACAGCTCGCGCGTCGCGTCGAGCATGCTCTTCGTGTGCACGCGCAGCAGCTCCTCGCCCTTCGGCAGCCCGGGGTCGAGCCGTTCGAGCTTGCGTTGCCAGGGCTGCTCCGCCAGGA
>JAIVGT010000201.1 GCA_020201485.1 Halobacteriales archaeon | reverse complement strand
CGGCCGGTGTCGGTGAAGAGCACGTCCCCCCGCCGCTCGCGCAGAACGCCGGCGACCGCGACGTGGCCGGGCTCGGCGAAGGGCAGGGCGCGCACGGCGCGGCGCGACGGGACGCGCTTGCGCTCCGTGCCGAGGAGCACGACGACGAGCGCGACGAGGAAGACCGGGAGCGCCGGCTCCAGCCAGCGGTAGCCTTCGCCGTCCGCGCCCAGCGCGAGGCGCAAGGGGAGCGCGAGGAGGAGCGCGGCCAGGGCCCCAGCGCACGCGCCGAGGACGCCCAGCTCCACCGCCTCCACCGCGCGCCCCTCGTGCAGCATGCGCTGCGCCGGGAGCACGGACATGCCCTGCTCGGGCGCGGGCGCGCCGAGGAAGGTGGCGGGCACGGCGCTGCCGAGGAGGTGCGCCACGCTCATGGCCACGACCGCGGCGGCGAGCGGCTCGGGCAGCGCGGGGAGCGCGGGCAGCGCGCCGAGGAGCAGGGCCGCGACGGCGTTCGGATGCAGGCCGGGCAGCAGGCCCGCGCACGCTCCGACGAGCCCGCCGGCCAGCGCGCCCAGCAGCAGCGCCATCATCGCGGCTGCACCTCGCTCGCCTCGAGCACGTAGCGCGCGTGCGGCGCGTCGTACTGCACCACGGCGCGGACGCGCACCTCGATGCCGAGCAGGCCGTCGGATTGCCAGGCCTGCAAGCCGAGCACGGGGATGGACGCATCGCCGCCGGCGAGGGCGAGGCCGCCCGTCCGGGCGCGGAGCTCGCCCGATGCCTCGACGGGCTGGCCGGACAGCGCGGGCGCGACGCGGACCAGCTCCTCCGCCGGGATGGGCACGGTCGGGGGGCGCAGCACGTCGATGGCCACGGCGCGCACCTGCATCCCGACGCGGTCGCGCTCGACGATGCCCCGGACGAGGAGGCGCGCGCCGGCGAGCGGGTCGGACGCGCGGAGCCAGGCCGCGGCATGGCCGGTGCCGTCGCTGAGCTGGGCGAGCTGGCCGCCCAGGGCGAGGGCGGTGCTGCGCGCGACGGTGGCCTCGATGCGGACTTCCTGTCCCTCGCGCTGCGGGAGCTCCCGCAGGGGCACGAGGGGCGGGGTGAGGAGGTCGTGCGCGCCGGCGAGCAGGACGGAGCCGGCCAGGCTCACGGCGAAGGCCAGCCAGCTCGCCGGGCGCATCGCAGGCCAGGCTGGGCGCGCCGGGTCATGGCCTTTGTCGCGCGATGGCGCACACCGGAAGAAGCTATCGGAGCTTCGTGTTCCCCGGCCGGAGCGCGTTCAGGAGCATGGTGACCGGGTCGTAGTAGCGGTCCACGACGCGCTCCTTGAGCGGGATGATGCCGTTGTCCGTGATGCGGATGTGCTCGGGGCAGACCTCGGTGCAGCACTTCGTGATGTTGCACATGCCCACCCCGGCCTCCTTCTTGATCATCGGGATGCGGTCCGCGCTGTCCTTGGGGTGCATCTCCAGGTTCGCGAGGCGGATCATCTGGCGCGGGCCGAAGAACTTGTCCGTGTCCTGGGCGTCGCGCAGCACGTGGCACGTGTCCTGGCACAGGAAGCACTCGATGCACTTCCGGAACTCCTGGATGCGGTCCACGTCCTGCTGCATCATCTGGAACTCGCCCTTGCGCTGCTCCTCTGCGGTGAGCGGCCCTGGCTTCAGGGGCGGGATGCGCTTCGCGCTCTCGAAGTTCCAGCGCACGTTCGTGACCAGGTCCTTCACGAGGGGGAAGGTCTTGAGCGGCGCGACGGTGATGGGCTCGCCGGGGTCGAAGAGGTCGAGCCGCGTCATGCACATGAGCCGCGGGTAGCCGTTGACCTCGGCGCTGCACGAGCCGCACTTCCCCGCCTTGCAGTTCCAGCGCACGCTGAGGTCGTTGGCCTGCTGCGCCTGGACGGCATGGACGGCGTCGAGCACGACCATGCCTTCCTCCCGCGCGACTTGGTAGTCCACGAACTGCCCGCCGGCGGCCGTGCCGCGCCACAGGCGCATCGTGACGTTGCCACGCTGCGCCATCAGGCGGCCTCCTTCGTGGTCACGGCTTCGAGCGTGCCTTCGATGAGCTTGCGCGCGTCGTCGGGCCAGGCGGGCAGGGGCTCGGTCGTGACGCTCATCGCACCGTCCGCGCCCGGGCGGCACAGCACGTTCACCTTGCTCCACTTCTCCTTGTCCGTCTGCGGGAAATCGTCGCGCGTGTGCGCGCCGCGCGACTCCTCCCGGAGCAGGGCGCTGCGCGTGATGGCCTCGGCGCTGACGAGCAGGTGCTGGATGTCGAGGGCGGTGTGCCAGCCGGCGTTGTACATGCGGTTGCCGGGCGCGGCGCACTGCTGGGCGCGCTTCTTCAGCTCCTGGATGCGCTCCACGGCCTGCCCCAGCTCGCCGCGCTCCCGGATCATGCCCACGAGATCCTGCATGACCTGCTGCAATTCCGCTTGCAGCGCGAACGGGTTCTCGCCTTGCTCGCGCTCCAGCGGGGCCATCGCGCCCTGCAGCGCCGCGCCGACCTCGGCCGCGTCCGGCTCGCGCGCCTCGTGCCGCTCCGCCCACGTCGCGGCGAACTCGCCGGCGCGCTTGCCGAAGACGAGCAGGTCGCTCAGGCTGTTCCCACCCAGCCGGTTCGCGCCGTGCAGCCCAGCGGCGACCTCGCCGGCGGCGAACAGGCCGGGCACGGTCGTCATGGCGCTCTCCGCGTCCACGCGCAGGCCGCCCATGTGGTAGTGCATCGTCGGGCCCACCTCCATGGGCTCCTTCGTGATGTCCACCCCGGCGAGCTCCTTGAACTGGTGGTACATGCTCGGGAGCTTGGCCTTGACGAACGCCGGGTCGCGCCAGCTGATGTCGAGGAACACGCCGCCGTGCTTCGTGCCCCGGCCTTGCTTCACCTCGTTGCGGATGGCGCGCGCCACCTCGTCGCGCGTGAGCAGCTCCGGCGGGCGGCGCGCGGCCTTGTCCCCCTCGAGCCAGCGCTTCGCCTCCTCCTCCGTGTCCGCGGTCTCCTTCGCGAACAGCGGGCTGATGTACTTGAACATGAAGCGCTCGCCCTTGCTGTTGCGCAGGATGCCTCCCTCGCCGCGCACGCCCTCGGTGACGAGGATGCCCTTCACGCTCGGCGGCCAGACCATGGCCGTGGGGTGGAACTGCGTGAACTCCATGTCCATCAGGTCGGCGCCCGCCTCATAGCCGAGCGCTTGGCCATCGCCCGTGTATTCCCAGGAGTTGCTCGTGACCTTGTAGCAGCGGCCGACGCCGCCCGTCGCGAGCACGATGGCCTTGCACTTGAACAGGAGGAAGCGGCCCGTCTCGCGCTCGTAGCACAGCGCGCCGCAGATGCGCCCCTCGGACTTGAACAGCTTGACCACGGTGTGCTCCATGAACACCGCGATGCCGCCGTGCACGCCCTTGTCCTGCAGGGTGCGGATGATCTCCAGCCCGGTGCGGTCGCCGACGTGGGCCAGGCGCGGGTAGGCGTGGCCGCCGAAGTTGCGCTGGTTGATCCAGCCGTCCTTCGTGCGGTCGAACACCGCGCCCCATCTCTCCAGTTCGCGCACGCGCTCCGGCGCCTCCTGGGCATGCAGCTGCGCCATGCGCCAGTTGTTCAGGAACTTGCCGCCGCGCATCGTGTCGCGGAAGTGCACCTGCCAGTTGTCGCGCTCGTCCACGTTGCGCAGCGCGGCAGCCACGCCGCCCTCGGCCATGACGGTGTGCGCCTTGCCGAGCAGGCTCTTGCAGATGATGGCGGTGCGCTTGCCCCGCGCGCTCGCCTCGATGGCCGCGCGCAGCCCCGCTCCTCCCGCGCCCACGACGACGACGTCGAAGGCCTCGATGCGGTACTGCATCAGAGCAGCCTCACGTCACGGATGAGCCCGATGTCGAGGAAACGCACGAACAAGTCAACAGCCCAGATGCTGAACAGGCTGGCCCACGCCCACCCCATGTGGTTCGTGTTCAGCCAGCTCACGCGCTGCCAGACCTTGTAGCGCGCCTTGCTGCCCTCGTCGCACGAGTAGCAGTCGAGCTTGCCGCCGACGAGATGGCGCAGCGAGTGGCAGCCGAAGGTGTAGCCGCTCAGGAGGATGACATTGCCCAAGAAGAGGAAGCCGCCGAGGCCCACGACCAGGTGCCCGGTCTCCAAGCCGAAGGCGAGCGCCGTGTCGTACCAGAGGATGACGAGGATGAGGATGGCGAGGTAGAGGAAGAAGCGGTGCAGGTTCTGCAGGAGGAAGATGCCGCGCTCGCCCGGGTAGGCGTGGCTGCTCGCGCCGCGCACGGCGCAGGCCGGGGGCATGGTGAAGAAGCTGCGGTAGTACGCCTTCCGGTAATAGTAGCAGGTCAGGCGGAACAGCAGCGGGAAGGGCAGGATGAGGAGCGCCGGGCTGATGGTGAACGGCACGAACGCCTGGAGCCACGGCACGTAGCCGCGCAGGTCGGGCGAGCCGAGCGGGCTCTGGTACAGCCCGGCCACGTAATGCGCGTTCTCGAAGACGCGGTACGTGGAGTACAGGCCGAACCCGCCGAGGCCGAGGATGACGAGGAGGGGCTGCAGCCACCACGCGTCGCGGCGCAGGGTGAACCGCCCCCAGGCCAGCTGCTGCGTCGCCGCTGCCATGGGAACCAGGGGGCGATTGGCCGCGCCGGCTTAAGGCTGTCGCGCCCTTGCGCCGCGAACCGTACGGGGCCGCTCTTACTCGGCCGGAGGCAGCGGGAAGGACAACGCGAGGACGGGCAGCGCCGCGACGACGGGCACGGCCGGGACCGCGGGCTTGGCCGCGGCCATAGGCTCGGGCCAGGCGCGCTTGCTGCCGCGCGCCCGGTCGGTGCGCACCATGCCGGCCTGCGTCAGGCGGTCGAGGTGCCACTTCACGCTGCTCTCGCTCATGCCCAGCTTCCGGGCGAGGTCGCGCTGCGTGATGCCGGGCTCGACGACGATGCCCTGCAGGACCTCCGGGCCGCGGCCGCGTAGGTTCATGGCGTGGCCCTTCTCCGCCTCGCTCAGCTTGCCCACCTCGAACAGGCACTTCAGCCCGCCGAAGCGGCGCTCCTCGACGATGCGGCTCTGGCGCAGGACGCGCAGGTGGTACTGCACGTGCGTGTGCCGCAGGCCCATCTCGCGCGCGAGCTGCGACTCATGGATGCCGGGGTGGGCGCGGATGCGGCTCAGCATGTCCTCGCGCAGCGGGTGGATGAGGGCGTCGGGCGTGGTCAGGCGGCGGTACAGGGCCCAGATGGGCGCGAGGAGGGCGACGACGCCGAGGACGGCGGGCGCTGCGTCCTGCAGCGGGGGCAGGCTCCAGGCCACGCCGGCGCTCGACTGCGTGGAGAGGGGCGCGTCGGACGCCGGAGCCGCCGCCGCGCTCGGAGGGACGACCGGCGCGTCGGCGGCGAAGCCCGGAGCGCGGGGCACGCCCGGCGCGCGGAAGCCGGGCGGGGTGGCGCTGACGTCGGGCAACGCACGGGCCGCAGGCATGGCCTCGCCCAAGCCGAGCGGCGGGCTGGCCGGGGCCTGGGCACCGAGGACGTGCGCCGCGACGCCAGGAAGCTCGCTCACGACGCTCAGCGCGGGCAGCGTGCGCAAGGCGAGCGCGGAGCGGTCCTGGCACGCATCGCCCAGGCCGAGCGCGAACTGCTCGCCCGTCGCGCGGCAGACGTAGGCCGCGTCGCCCAGCAAGGCCTGCACCCCCCAGTCGCTGCTCCGGTCCACGAGCATCGGCAGGCGCGCGCCGTCGTAGCCGGCGCCGGCGCCGATGCCGTACCACGTGTCGGGCCAGATGAACGCCGGCCAGCCGCCGTCGCCCGCGTGCCGCGCGTGGCCGTCGACGTCGTACGTGAGGTCGATGCCGTCCGGGCCGAGGTAGGGCCAGGGCGCGCCCGCGGGCAGCAGGTCGCCTTCGTGCGCGAGCAGCGCGCCGAGCATCGGCAGGATGGGGGAGCGCACGACGAGGCCGCGCAGGCCGACCTCGGCGTCGAGCCGCACCGGGCCGGGCGCACCGCGCCAGGCGATGCCCGCCTCGCGCACCGATTGTCGGAGCGTGACGGAGCTGTCGCCCACGCCGTCGCCGCGCTCCACGTCCGCGCCGACGGGGGCATCGCCGCGCTCGACCGTGGCGACCACGTCCCCGATGGGCGTGTGCACGCCCTGGGCGGCCGCGAGCGGCGCGCAGGCGAGGAGCACGATGAGCGCGATGAGCGCGGCGCGCACGGTCACCGGGCCTCCATCGCCATCGGCTGGCCGAGGGTCGGGCCCTGCGGCATCGTCGCGAAGGAGCGGATGATGGCGTACGCGGCGTCGACCGCGTGCTGCACCGGGCTCGGCCAGAGGCTGAGCGCGGCCGGGGCCACGCAGGCGATGCCATCGGTCATCGCGCAGGCCGAGTCGACGATGTGCTGCACCGGATCCTGCGGGCCGCCGGCCAGGGCCCCCGGGGCCAGGACGAGCGATGCGACCCAGACGCAAGCGAACGCGAGCCGGACGTGATGCCCCATGGTGCTACCCCCGGGCCCACCGCTCCCCCGCGGCGGGCGGACTCCCCGGGGATTCCCAGGCTGCGGTCGATATTAACGATTGTTGGCGAAGGGGCCAAGCGCCGGAAGCATGCCGGGAAACCGGGCTGCCGGCATCACCGTGCCGCCGGGCATTCGGCAAAGCGGCGTCGCATCCGCCTCAGGCTTCGGCCGGCTGCGCCGCCACGAGCGGCTCGACGGGCCCTGCGGGCGCCGCCTGGGCGGGCACGAGGGTGAGGGGCACGGGCACGCGGAGGCGCGCGGTCTCGTCGCTCAGCCGGACGCGCTTGCCGGCGGCGTCCTTCGCGATGACGACGAGGCCCTGCTCCGCGAGGCGGTCGAGATGCCACTTCACGCTGCTCTCCCGGATGCCGAGCTGGCGGGCGATGTCGCGCTGCCCGATGCCGGGCTGCTCGGTGACGAGGTCGAGGAGCTGGCCGCCCTTGCCGGCGCGCTCCGCGAGCAGGATGCTCTTCTCGGCGCGGCCGACGCGACCGGGGACGAACAGGCACTTGCGTCCGCCGAAGCGCTTCACCTCGAGCGCGCCGAACTCCACGAGCATGCGCACGTGGTACTGGGCCAGGGTGTGGCTGATACCGAGCTGCTTCGCCGCCTGCATCTCGTGGATGCCCGGGGTGGCGCTGACGACCTCGACGAGGCGCGCCCGCACCGGGTGCTCCGACACGTCGCGCTGCACGAGGCGGCGGTAGAGCGGGATGGCGAGCAGGGCGAGGCCGAGCCCGGCCAGCGCAGCGGCGAGCAGCTCCGGCCCCTGCACGGGCAGGAAGCTGGCGTCGGAGCCGGTGGGCGCGAAGCCGGCCCCGGGCACGCCCGGGCTCGCCGGGCTGCCGTCCCAGCCGAGCGCGGCGGAGGCGAGCGCCTCCGGCGCGCCCAGGTCGGCCAGCCCCGCGGGCAGGGCGCGCCCGCCGACGCCCGGCCACGCGGGCGGCACGCCGTGGCCGGGCGCGGCCAGGCTGTCCGCCGCGAAGCCGACGGCGCCGTCGAGCGCGATGCGCACGTCTTGGAGCTCGTAGCGGCCCATCCACGTCGGGAGGAGGGGCTCGACCCAGGGCGCGATGGTCTGCTCCGGGCAGCGCATGCCGCCCCGGGCGGTGACGGGGTCGACCTGCGCGACGGCGTAGCGCAGGTCCGCGCCGAAGCCCTTGCACATCTGCGTCATGCTCTCGTCCACGCGCTCGGTGAACCGGTCGCTGTTGCTGGTGAGGGTGGGCTCGACGGCGGCGCCATCGTCGGTCACGGTGACCGGCGGGCCCCAGGTTTCGGGGTTCGGCAGGTCCATCGCGTCATGGAAGTCGCCGCCGTGGTCGTTGGCGGGGTTCGTGACGTCGATGTCGAGGATGAGCTGGTCGTGGGTGACGGTGAACCCCGCCGGCAGCGGGATGGCGTCGAGCTGTCCGTCCGCGGCGCGCACGAGCTGCAGGGCGGGCTCGTCCACGCGCAGGTCGCGCAGGTCGGCCTCGACGGCGAGGGCGGGCGCGAGGTCCTCGAGGTACGGCGCGCGGAAATCCACGTCCACGGTGCGCACGCCCTGCGCGGTGGTGACGACGTCGTCGCCGGGCAGGAGCGAGCCGTTGTCGTCCCAGCCGATCTGGGGCGGCCCGTCCGACTCGGAATGCACGTCGACCGGGAGCGCGAGCGCGGCGGGCGCGAGCGCGAGCGACACGAGGACGAGGACAGCGGCGCGCATCCTTCAGAGCACCAGGTGGACGAGGTAGTCGACGAGGTTCACCACGAAGCTGGTGGGCGAGTCGCGCACACCCGGCGCGTCCGCGACGGCGAGCGGGGCGACGAGCAGCAGGACGGCGAGCGCGAGCAGGGCGCCGATGCGGGTCCGGTTCCCGAACATATCTTTCGCCTGTCCGGGAACTTGCCCGGAAGGTGCCTCGTCACCTCGGTGACAACAACCGGCCTTAACCGTGTCGCCACCGGCCCTGGCCTTGTGCACTTTTGGGCATCCGCGCCTTGCACAGCCCCTGACCAAGCCCCTCGATGCGCTGCCAGCAAACGGCCTGCCCTCGGGGGAACGAAACAGCTCGGCCCGGCCCGGAAGGACCCGTTCTTCAGCAAGCAGCAGAGCCCGGGCGCGCTGGGACCTCCGCCCTTCCGTCTCCTACGTTCTTGAGCCCGTGACGCGTTCCGCGGACGTGGACTGGCGCATCGAGCGCCACGCGCTCCTCGACAGCACGAACGACGAAGCCCGTCGCCGCGCCCTCGCCGGCGAACCGGAGGGACTCGTCGTCCTCGCCGAGGCGCAGCGTGCCGGGCGTGGACGGAGGGGACGGGTGTGGTCCTCGCCGCCAGGCGGCCTCTACCTCAGCGTCCTCACCCGGCCGGACATCCCCCCCCGGGAGAGCGGCCGGCTCGCCCTGGCCGCCGGCTGGGCGGTCGCGGAGACGGTGGCGCAGCTCGGGCTCGCGCCGGCCCTCCGCTGGCCCAACGACGTGATGCTCGGCCCCCGGAAGCTCGCTGGCGTGCTGTGCGAGACGCACGTGGGCGGCGATGCTACCACCTGGGCCATCCTCGGCATCGGACTGAACCGGGCCGAACAGCCGGAGCTTGCCGGGATCGGGGGCATCAGCCTGTCCGAGGCCTTGGGCCGGCCCGTGGGGGAGGGGGAGGTCCTCGAGCCCCTGCTGGACAACGTCCGGGGCGCCTTGGCCCAGTCGCAAGGCGACGCGGCCGCCTTGGCCGCAGCTTGGAGTCGGTTCTCTACAATGCTTGGCAACCAAGTGACGTATATCACGACTGAGGGGGCGATGCACGGTCGGGCCGTACGGGTGCGGACCGACGGCGCATTGGAAGTCGAGGTGGGGGGGCGGCGCTTCGTGGTCACCGACCCCGCCCTCGTCAAACTCCGCGAAGTCACATGAATTCCGGCAGAACGCCAACGTGCTCGGTTGAAAGATGTCGTCTGGCCGGGGCCCGAAGGTGGATAGGTCCCGCTCGTCCAAACAGCGGTGCAAGGTAAGATATACGTGGTGTGACCTAAGCCTGTTCGCCAGCTTTCAACCAGGCGGTTGAAAGAAATCCGAACATTAGGGGGAGGAACACACCGTGATGATCAACGAACACAGGCCGATGGACCGCGTCAAGGAAGTCAAGGTCAAGATCCCGATCAACTACCACATCAAGCTCCACTCGATGAAAGTCCTGACTGGAAAGGCCATCTCCGACACCGTCACGGAAGCCCTCGAGGCCTACTTCGGCGGCATGAAGACCGGGCCAGGCGAGCAGGAGCTGCGCGCCGCGGCGGAAGCGCCGGTCACCCAGCTCGGCAGCCTCACCAGCCTCTGACCAAGCTTCCAGCCTCCGTTCGCCCCGGCGACGCCTCCCAGCCTCCCAAACATCTGCCGGGGCTCCCATTCCCGCCACGCGGCCGCTCTGCATGCTGGCCGCGCGGCACCCTCGTTCTCTTCCTTCCGCGCCGCTCACAGCGCCGCGGTCACGTGGTCGGCGATGATGCGCTGCTCCGCCGCGGTCAGGTTCTTGTGCACGGCGTTGGCGCTGATGCCGAGCGTGCCGGCGATGCTCTCCAGCGTGCAGCCGCGCGGCGTGCGGTAGTAGCCGAGCGCGTGCGCGATGCGCAGCACCTCCTCCTGCCGCGCGGTCATGCGCTCGTTCCGCGGCCGGGCGAGCAGCGCGCCCTCCACGCCCACGTCGCGCACGCCGACGAGCTCCGCGTCCCGCCAGCCGTGCCGCTGCGCCAGCTCCTCGAGCTGCCCGGCCAGCTCCTCCTCCGCCAGGCGGCGCATGACGACGACCCGGCCGAGCACGCGGCCCTGCTCCACGACGGCCGGCTTGGGGTAAGCGTCGCGCCCGAGGGCGGCGGCGAGCTGGACGAGCGGGTCGGGCTCGGCGCTGCGCCGGCGGATACGCACGCTGACGTGGGCGTCGTCCCGGCTCAGGACCTCCTGCTCCACGAGCTGCGGGTCCTCGCCGACGCGCGCCAGGAAATCCCGCGCGTCCTCCGGCCCGGCCAGCAGCACGAGGAGCTGCCGCTGCTCGCCCTTCTCCTCCGCCAGCGCCTGGTGGACGAGCCGGGCCTGGGGATGGTGGCAGGTGAAGCGCGCCGGCAGGAAATCCGTGGGGGAGAAGCGGACCATGACCTCGCGCATCGCGCTGCCC
>JAIVGT010000163.1 GCA_020201485.1 Halobacteriales archaeon | reverse complement strand
CGCTGGGCGAGCAGCCCGTCGGTCTTGGCCTGCTCCGCGATGTACGCGTCGAGCGCCGCTGGGCCCTTCGCCGCCAGGAGCTGGATGAGCTCGCGCTTCTGCTCCGCGCTGAGGTGGAACCTGCCCTCCCAATGCGCGCAGTCGGGGAGCGCGATGCGCTCGGTCATTTCCCGCGTTCCTCGAACGCGCCGAACCCGTCGAGCAGGGCGAAGACGTGGAGCGCCGCTTGGCCATCCGCCAGGCGCGCGTCGTGCTCCTGGGCCTTGACGTACTCGGCGAACCTGCCGATGCGGTCCCCGGTGGGGCTGCCCCGCTTCTGCGCTTCGCGCGCCTCGGCGACGAAGCGCTTGCCGTCGCCCTTGTCCTCGCGCAGGACCTCGGCGAAGAACTTGCACCAGTAGTCCTCGGCCGCGTGCTGGCCGGCCTCCTTGGCGCGCTTGCCGACGAAGGCCTCGACCACGTCGCGGTTCTGGTGGTAGGAGTCGCCGCCGCGCGCCCGGATGCGCCCGCGCATGCCGTCGAGCGCGCCCCGCCGCCAGTCCTCCGCATCGAGGACCTTGGCTCCGCGCAGGAGCGCGTAGCTCTCGGCGCGGTTCAGGATGTCGATGAGGGTGCGGTTGCTCCCGACCTCCAGCAGCTCCGTGGCCCCCTCCGTCGTCTTGCGCCATTCCTCGATGAGGTACACGGTCGCCTCGCGCAGGACCTCGGGCACGGCCGCGCTGCGCTCGCCGCGCAGGCCCTGGTCCACGATGATGCGGTTCTTGCCGTGGTCCTGGTTGAAGCCGACGAACAGGTTGCTCAGGCGGTCGTTCAGCGGCTCGTTGATGTTGTCCAGGTCGTCGAGGTTGCTCGTCGTGACGGCGAGGAAGCTCGCCGGGAACGTCTCGCGGCTCTTCGCCGGGGTGACGATGCTCTCCTGCAGCGCTTGCAGGAGCACGTTCTGCGTGCCTCTGGGCAACTTGCCGATCTCGTCCACCATGAGCACGCCGCGGTTCGCCTGCATGACCTTGCCCGGCTCGAGCACGAGGGGCGAGTTCGGGTCCCCGACCTGCTCCAGCTTGCTGAGGTTGATGGCCCCGGTGAGGTTGTCCGGGAACACCTCGGGCGAGCCCTGGATGCGGGCGAAGCCGTGTCCCTCGCGCAGCCGGATGCGGCGGACGGGCACCTTCCGCGGGTCCACGCTCTTCGGGTCGAAGTCGCCCAGGGATTTCAGGCTCACGCCGGCGTACTTCGCCTTGCAGTACGGGCATGGAGGCACCTGCTCGCCCCAGCGCGGGTCCACGAGGCTGAGCGGGTCGTCCTGGACCGGGCAGTCCTCGATGGCCCACACCTCCTTCGGCATGAGCGCCCAGATGTCCTTCGCCAGGCTGGTCTTGCCCGAGCCGGGCGGGCCGATGACGAGCATGTTCCCCCCCGCGAGGAGGGAGCTGACCACGTGCTCCAGCACGTCGTCGTCCAGGATGGTGCGCGGGAACAGGGCCTGCATGGCCTCGACCATGCTCGCGCCGTTCGCACGCTCGTCCTGCAGGCGGGCGAGGATGGCCTGGCGCATGGCGTCGCGGGGCCGCTGCGGCTGCTCCTTGCGGTCGAGGAGCTCTTGCGCGTTGGGCATCGAGCGGGCATGCTGGACGGGGCGGATAAGGGTTCGGGACGAGGGCCTCAGAACCTTACCTTCACGTCCGCCGCGCCCGCATCGCGGTTCACCTGGCGCGCGAGGAGGAACAGCAAGTCGCCCAGCCGGTTCAGGTACACGAGGGCCTGGCCGCGCTCGCCCATCGTGACCAAGGCCCGCTCCGCGCGCCGGCACACGGTGCGCGCATGGTGCAGCCGGGCAGCGGCCTCGCTCCCCCCGGGCAGGATGAAGTTCGTGAGGGGCGGCAAGGCGCGCTCCAACGCGTCGAGCTCCGCGTCCAGGCGCGCGACGTGCTCCGGGGTGATGCGCGGCCCGCCCTTCGCCAACGACAGGTCCGCGCCCAGGTCGAAGAGCTCGCGCTGCACGCGCTCCAGCGCCGCGTCCTGGCGCAGGGCGAGGCACAGGCCGAGCGCGCTGTTGAGGTCGTCCACCGCCCTGTCGGCCTGCACGCGGGCGTGGTCCTTGGGCAAGCGGGAGCCATCGGCGAGGCCGGTCTGGCCCTGGTCGCCCGTGCCGGTCGCGATGCGGGACACGCGCCTGCACCTGTGCGCCCTGCCTTAGCCGTTGCCGTCGGATGCGACGCAGGCAGGAGGCTCAAATAGGGGAACATACACTTGTGTATGTATGGCAAGCCGACGCGTCTCGGACATGCTGCCGCCTCCGGACGTCGAGTACCTCCTCGCGCACCGGCTGCTGGCGGACCCGAACGCGCTCCGCCGGGACGTCGTCCTCGAGCTGGTCGGCCGGCCGTGCAGGTACGCGGAGCTCCGCGATGCCCTGAAGGTGAAGGGCGACGTGAAGCTGACGCGCGCCCTCCGCCACCTCGAGGATGATGGCATCGTGGACCAGCGGGTCGATGCGTCGCGTCGGCCTCCCGTCATGTCGTACGAGCTGGGCCCGTTGGGCCGGCTCGTGCTCATCCGCATGCTGCAGATGATCCCCGCCGAGGAATCTGCGCGCATCCTGCTCCGCGGCCGCGCCGCCGACCGCGCGGAAGCCTGAGGGAGCTTGCCGCCCCTCCCGCCGGGCTACGCCGACACCGTCCGGGCGCACCACGCCCAAACGACGGGCTACCTGCTCGCCTATCAAGCGGCGTGCGCGCGCATCCTCCGCGAGGAAGTCCGCATCGCCCGACGGAACCTGAGCATCGTCGGGGTCGCGGACATCCAGGCCTTCGTCGGCCGGCCGACGCGGCCCGTGTCCGGTTCTATCATCTTCCGAGGACGGACCTCGCGGCCAGCCTCGAAGCCTGGGACGCTGCCGGGCTCCCGCTCCCCCGCGCGACGGAGGCGCATGACGTGGCCAGCTTCCACAAGCGCTTCGGCAAGCACCTGAACGACCAGGTGTGGCTCGATTTCCGTTAGCCGCGCAACGCGACGCGTTCGAGCGTCCCCGCTGCAACCTCCGCCTCGTGGAAGGGCAGGCGCACCCACTGCTTCTGCGCCCAGAGCCGCGCCTGGTCGCCGCTGTGCGGGTCGTCGAGGTCCTGGCTCTGCCCGTAGGTGAGCACCGCCTCCGCGACCGGACCGCGCGCGTCGAAGGTCACGGCCTGCACGTAGCTGCTGCCGTGGTAGGGCTCGCCGTAGCCGTGCGGGCCGAGGGCGTAGGTCATGACGTCGGGCGCGCCGATGGCCCCGTGCGCCCCCTGCACCGGGACGCGCTCGCCCTGCCGCGTGATGAAGCGCGCGTCGCCGGCCGCGTCCAGGGGCACGCCTGCCCCCTGCAAGTCGAGGACGGCATCGGCGAGCCAGCCCGCGAGCCGCGGGTCGGGCGCGATGTCGTTCGGCGTGTCCACGGGCTTCGCCGCGTCGAAGGGCGTGCGCCACACGGGCTGCACCTTGAGCCACGCCTGCTCGAAGAGGGCC
>JAIVGT010000200.1 GCA_020201485.1 Halobacteriales archaeon | reverse complement strand
CCAGCTCACCGCGCCGTTCCCGCCGGCGTGGCACACCACGCGGCACGTGCCGCACTCCAGGCAGCCCTCGCAGTTGAAGACGAGCTTGTCCTCCTGGATGAGGTAGAGGCGCGCCGGGCACAGGGGCACGCACGGCTTGTCCACGCAGTCGGCGCACTTGTCGTAGTCGACGACGATGTGCGGCTCGTGGTCGAGGTCGAAGATGGTCTTGCCCAGCCGCTCGTCCACGGTGAGCTTCGTCGCGCTGGTGTCAGCCATGGCGTCGCACCTCGCGTTGCCGTTGCCGCTCGATGAACGTGTCGGCCTGTTCGGTGGGGGAGAAGGAGCCGCGGAGCTGGCGGGAAGGGACGCGCACGCCTACATCCCCCTCCGGCCCATCATCGCGTCCTTGGCGAGCGTGGTGAGCTTGACGTGCTTGCGCACGGTCCGCTCCACCACCTTGCTCGGGCGCTGCTGCTCGCCCCGGATGTCGTAGAGCTGGTGCAGGATGTCCATCACCATCTCCGGGTAGGTGGTGAACATGCGCGGGTTGCCGATGACGGCGCTCGCGTTCTTGAACTTCTTCAGGTCCTTCATGACGAAGCTGTCGTCCATGGCGCGCTCGTAGCTGCGCAGTTGCTCCGCGCCGAAGTCCCCCGCCGCCTTGGCCTCGACGATGGCCTCGCCCGCCAGCCGCCCGGATTCGATGGCCAGGTCCATGCCGCGGAAGGTCAGGCCGGTGTTGAGCACGAGCCCGGCCGCGTCGCCGGCCAGCACCGCGCCGTCGCGCACGAGCGATTCCGGGACCGCTTGCCAGCCGCGCTCGGGCACCATGTGCGCGCTGTACTCGCGCACCTCGCCGCCCTTCAGCAGCTTCTGCATGTGCGGGTGCGTGCGCAGGTCCTCGATGAGGTCGTACACGTTCTGCTTGCCGTGGATGCCGGCGGCGAGGGGGATGACCAGGCCGAAGCTGACGCTGTCCTTGTTCGTGTAGAGGAAACCGCCGCCCTCCACGCCCCTCGTGAAGCTGCCCATGATGACGTGCGCGCTGCCCTCGTCGTCCTTGAGGCCGAAGCGCTCGTTGATGGTCTCCTGGGGGAGGGCGATGACCTCCTTCACGCCCACGGCGAGCGTCTCCGGGTTGGGCGGGCCCTTCATCCCCGCCTTCTCCGCGAGGAGCGTGTTCGCGCCCTCGGAGAGCACGACGCAGTCCGCGGCGAACTTGTCCGTGCCCGTGACGATGCCCTTGACCTTGCCGTTCTCCACCCAGATGGCGTCCACGCGCGTGTCGCAGGCCACGAGCGCGCCGGCCTTCTCCGCCTGCTGGGCGAACCACGGGTCGAACTTGGCGCGCAGCACGTTGAAGCTCACGCGCTCGCCCGCCATGCTCGGCGCGTCGAACTGCACGTCGAGCGCGTCGTCGCCGGAGATCATCGTGATGACCTCCTTCGTGACCCAGCGCTCGATGGGGGCTTCCTCCCAGAAGCTGGGGATGAGCTTCGCGAGCGCGTGGCTGTACATGCGGCCGCCGGTCACGTTCTTCGAGCCGGGCGTCTTGCCCTTCTCGACGACGAGGACCTGCAGGCCCTTGCGCGCCATGGCGATGGCGGAGGCTGTGCCTGCGAGCCCGGCGCCGACGACGATGGCATCGAACTTCTCCTCGGCCATCGGTTTGGCGTACGGACCGGCCCTACTTAAGCGTTCGGCGGGCGGGCGGATACCGCGCCGGAGAAGGCGCAGCAGGGCATGCCGCGCGCATGGACCCCGGCCTGTGCGCGACCTGCCGGCATGCGCAGCCCATCGTCGCGCCGCGCTCCACCTTCTGGCGCTGCGGCCTCCACGACGCGCAGCCGTCGCGCTTCCCGCGCTACCCGGCGCTGCCGGTCCGCGCCTGCCCCGGCCATCAGGCGCCGTGACCGGCTGCCCCCGCGGCAAATCCTTATCGCGCCCCGCCCCGTGCCGAGCCCGTTGCCAGCAGCCATCGAGGTCCGCGGCCTGACCAAGGTCTTCGACCGCAAGCGGGAGCGCGGCTGGAAGGCCTTGCGCCGCGCGCCGAAGGAGCGCATCACGGCCGTGGACCACGTGGACCTGGCGGTCGAGGAAGGCGAACTGTTCGGCCTCCTCGGCCCGAACGCCGCGGGCAAGACCACCCTCGTCAAAGTCCTCGCCACGCTCCTCTTGCCCACCGAGGGCACGGGCACCATCGCCGGCCTCGACATCGTGAAGGACGCGGATGCCGTGCGCCAGAAGGTCGGCGTCGTGCTCGGCGGCGACCGCGCGCTGTACTGGCGCCTGACGGCGCGCGAGAACCTGTGGTACTTCAGCCAGCTCTACAACATGCCCGACGCGCCGGCGCGCAAGCGCATCGACGAGCTGCTGGGCGTCGTGGGCCTGACCGACCGCGCCGACGAGCGCGTGGAGAACTACAGCAAGGGCATGAAGCAGCGCCTGCACATCGCGCGCGGCCTGCTGCACGACCCGAGCATCCTCCTCCTGGACGAGCCGACCATCGGCCTCGACCCGCACGCCGCGCGCTCCCTGCGCGCGCTCGTGCGCGACCTGGTGGACCAGCACGGCCGGACGGTCGTCCTCACGACGCACTACATGTACGAGGCGGACCAGCTCAGCGACCGCGTCGCCATCATCAACAAGGGCCGCATCGTCGCCTGCGACACGCCCGCGGCGCTCAAGCTGCGGCACGCGCAGGGCCTGGTGTACCTGGTCGAGGCGCGCGGACCGGTCGAGGACGCGCTCCGCAAGCTGCCCGGGGTGCAGCTCCTGGGCGCGGTGCCGAGCGAGGCGGGCGGCATGACGTACCGGTTGCGCGCGCCCGACGCGGCGCAGGACCGCATCGCGGGGGAGCTGGCCGAGGCGGTGCAGCAATCGAAGGGCACGCTGCTCGGGCTGCGCCGCGAGGAGGCCACGCTCGAGGACGTGTTCGTGGAGCTGACCGGCTCCGGCCTGCGCGAGGAACGGGGGGGCGACGAGGACGAGTAGCCTCGCCCACGGCGCGGTGAGCTGGGCGCGCGTGGTGCGCGCCGGCTGGATGAAGAACTGGCGGCTGAGCACGACCTACCCGAGCTGGGTCCTGAACCGGCTGCTCGGCCCGGTCGTGGCCGTGGCCCTCGCGGTCTACTCCTACACCGGCCTCGTGGACTCCGCGACCATCGAGCAGGCGTTCCAGCGCGCGGGGGAGACGGGGAGCTTCACCGGCTTCCTCATCCTCGGCCAGACCATCTTCGCCTTCTTCACCGGCATCAACTGGCGCGGCGGCATGGCCGTGCAGCGCGAGCGCTGGGCCGGCACCCTGGAGATGATCCTCCTCGCGCCCGCGTCGCGCGTCGCCTGGATCCTGAGCGAGAGCCTGTTCGGGCTGGTGGACTCGGGCTGGACCGTGTTCCTGAGCATGCTCGTCGCCGCCATGCTGTTCGGCGTGAGCTTCCACGTGGCGGACCCGCTCGCCGTGGCCATGGTCATCGTGCTCACCCTCGCAGCCATGGTCGCCCTCGGCCTGTTCTTCGCCGGGTTCTACGTGCTCACCCGCGCCGCCGGGCCGCTGAGCCAGGCGGTGAGCGCCCCGCTGGGCTTCCTGAGCGGTACGCAGTTCCCGGTCGCCGCCCTGCCGAGCGCGGCGCAGGCGGTGAGCTACGCCTTGCCCGTGACCTACGGGCTCCTCGGCGTGCGGCGCGCCCTGCTGAGCGGGGCGACGGTGCAGCAGCTCGTGCCGGACATGGTGCCCCTGGTGCTGATGACGGTCGTGTTCACGGTGCTCGGCGTGTGGCTCATCGGGCGCATGGAGGCGCGGGCGAAGCGCACCGGGAGCATCCATGCCTATTGACAGCGGGGCGCGTTCCGCGCTCGCGGCTCGGGGGCAGCCGGTCGCGCTCCGCGCGGAGGCCCTCGCCCGGACGTTCCGGGGAAGCTTCCGCAGCAACCTCACGAACCAGTTCCGCTGGTACACGTTCGGCGGGTGGATGATCGCGTCCCTGTTCCGCCCGGTGTTCATGCTGGCGAGCGCCGCGGTCATCGCCCACTTCATCGCCGGCGGGGGCGTGCCGCCGCGCTTCTTCGCCCTCACCGGCTACCCAAGCTACCTGGCGTTCGTGCTCCTCGGCATGTCGGCGAACGGCCTCATGCTCAGCTCGCTCGACGACGGCGGCACGGCCATCTACGACGAGGAGAACGCGGGCACGTGGGACCTGCTCGCCCTGACGCCGATGAACCGCTTCGTCTGGATGTTCGCGAAGACGCTGAGCGGCATGGTGGCGAGCCTCATCGACTTCGCCCTCGTGCTCGTCGTCGGCGCGCTGCTGTTCGGCCTGAGCTTCACCCCGGGCGGGTTCGCCGTGGCCTTCGTCGGGCTCGTGCTCACCCTCGTCGCGCTCCAGGGCATGGCGTTCCTCATGGCAGCGGCCGGGCTGTTCTGGAAGCAGCCCTACGCGCTGAGCATGATGTTCGCGCCGCTGCTCATCTTCCTGAGCGGGATGATGTTCCCGGTCGAGGCGCTGCCGGGCTGGGTCCAGCCCCTGAGCCAGGCGTTGCCCCTGACGCACGGCCTGCGCATCCTGCGCGAGGCGATGCTGCGCGGCACGGGCCTCGGCGCGCTGCTGCCGAGCTTCGGCATGCTCCTGGCGACCGGGGCGGTGTTCATGCTCGTGGGCTACGTCGCGTTCACGACGCTGGAGCGGCGCGCGCGGGCGAAGGGCGCGATGGGGCGCTACTGAGCCTGCACGACGAACGCCACGCCGCGGTGGACCCTGACCGCGCCTTGCTCGCCGACGATGCGGTTGCTCACGCCGCGCGCGCTGCCCGCCGGGATGACGAGCTCGCGCGCGTCCCAGGCCGTTCCCTCCAGGCTCAGCGCGAGGTCTCCTTCCCAGGGCATCACGCTCAGGAGAGCTCCGTCGCGCCGGTCGAGGGTCGCGATGCGGCCTGCGAGCACGAACCGGAGCGACTCGCCCGCGCCCACCATGCGCGCGTCGCACGCGTCGCTCGCACGACGCAAGAGGTGCAGGCTGGCCAGGAACATCGCGCTCGCGCCGCCGTGCCCGCCCAGGATGAGCAGCGCGTCGGGGCGCATCGCCAGCGCGCGCGCCAAGGCGAGTTCGCCATCCGTGGCATCCTTGTGCGCGGGATGCACGTCGAGCGGCATGCCGGCGCGCTCCGCCGCGAGCCGCACGGCCTGCGGCAGCGAGTCCATGTCGCCGACGATGAGGCTCGGCCTGCGCCCGCTGGCGAGCACGGCGCGCGCGCCCCCGTCGGCGCACACGACCGCGTCGCATCCGTCGAGGAGCGCGAGCTCGTGCGGCGTGGGCGGCGAGCCGTTCAGGACGAGCGCCACCTTCACCGCTTCACCTCCACGCATGCGCCGTCGCGCAGCTCCCACACGACATCGCCCCAGCGGCGTGCCTCGTCGCGGTCGTGCGTGACCCACAGCGCCGCGACCCGCTGCTCGCGCATCAATCCGCGCACCCACGGCCCGAGCTCGTCGCGCATCGGCCGGTCCAGCGCGCTGAACGGCTCGTCGAGGAGCACGGCGCGCGGCTGCGCCGCGAGCGTGCGCACCAGGGCGACGCGCTGCCGTTGCCCGCCGCTCAGCTCGTCCACGCGCTTCGCGGCGTGCTCCTGCAGCCCCACGCGCGCCAGCCAGGCATGGGCCTCGTCGCGCTCGCCCCGCCGCGCCACGCCTCGGTAGCGCAGGCCGAAGGCCACGTTGTGCCACACGCGCAGGTGCGGGAACAACGCCGGTTCCTGGAACAGCATGCCGATGCGGCGGGCGTGGGGGGGCAGGGCGTCGAGGGGCTGCGCATCCCAGCGCACGCTGCCGGCGTCGGGGCGCTCCAGGCCGGCGATGCAGCGCAGGAGCGTGGTCTTGCCGCTGCCGCTCGGGCCGAGGAGGAAGCCGCTCTGCCCCGGCTCGACCCGCAGGCTCGCGCCGCGCAGCGTGGCCGGCCAGCCCGGGAACGTGAACCGCAGGTCGCGCACCTCGAGCGTCATGCTTCCGCCTCCCCGCGCGCACGCTCCACGCCGACGTACGCCGCGGCGGCGAGCAGCATGAGCAGCCCGGCGAGCGCATAGCTCTCCGCCCGGCTCAGCGGGTCGAACGCGCCCGCCCCGCCGTGCTGCGCGACCCACACGCCGAGGCCCATCGTGTCCGGCCGCATGAGGAGCAGGCTCGCGCCGAAGTCGCCGATGCTGATGGCCGCGGCCAGGCCGGCGGCGACGACGATGGGGCCGCGGAGCAAGGGCCACTGCACGCGCAGCGCCACCTCGCGCGGCCGCGCGCCGAGCAAGGCGGCGGCCTCGTCGAGCCGCACGTCGTGCTGCTCCAGCGCGGGGAGCAAGGCGCGGGCCGTGAACGGGAAGGCGACCAGGGTATGCGCCACGACCACGAGGAGCACGCTGCCCCGCAGGTCGAGCAGGCCGGCCCCCGCGCCGAACGCGAGCAGGTAGCCCAGGCCGACGAGCAGGCTGCTCGTGCCCAGCGGCAAGGCGGCAAGCGCCTCGACGATGCGCGCCCAGCGCCCGCCCAGCCGGCGCAACCCGGCGGCCAGGCTGAGCGTCAGGGCGATGCTCAGGACCATGCACGACGCGGCATACAGCAACGTGAGCCCGACGGCGCGGCCGAGGTCGAAGCCGGCGAGGTGGCGCGGGTGCGACGGGTCGAGGAGCACGCTCCACGGCTCGAAGCTCCACGCGCCGCGCAGCTGGAACCCTTCGAGGAGCACGGCGAGCGCGGGCAGCAGTGCCAGGCCGAGCAAAGCCCAGGACCATGCGACGTGCGCCGCGCGGGCGGGGCGCCGGGCGCGGGGAGGCTCCTGGGGGAGACGCGCCTGGCGCTGCGTGAGGACGGCGAACGCGGCCAGGAGCAGGAGGTTGAGCAGGAGCTGCAGCGCGCCGAGCGCGGCGGCCCGGTCGAGGCGGGGGAACGCTCCGCCCAGCGCCTCGTAGAGCAGCGTCTCCAGCGTGCTCACCTGGCCTTGCCCGAGGTAGAGCACGATGCCGAAGCTGGTGAAGGCGAAGAAGAAGCTCAGCAGGCCGGCCGCGGCGACGGTCGGGAGCAGGAGCGGGGCGGTGACCCGCCAGAAGGCCGCGCGCGGAGGCGCGCCCAGCACCTGCGCCGCTTCCTCCAGGCGGCGCGGCCGACGCTCCAGGCCGGCGTGTAGGATGCGCGCCGCGAAGCCGTAGTCGTAGTAGGCGTGCGCGAGCGCCACGGCGCCGAGGGGTCCCACCACGGCGAGCACGTCGAGCCCGAGCATGCGGTCGGTCAGGCCCCGGCTGCCCAGCACCGCTTGCAGGCCGAACACGACGACGATGAACGGCAGCACGAACGGCGCGGCGTGCACCGCGCGCTGGAGGCGACCGTGCGGCACGTCGCGCCGATGGTAGAACCACGCCAGGGGCAGGGCGAGGGCGAGGGTCAAGGCCGCGCTCAACGCCGCCTGCATGAGCGCCCCGGCGAGCCGGCTGCGCACGAACGGATGCGTCCCAGCCCAGCCCCAGGCATCGGGACTCGCGGCGCTGAGCGTGCGCGCCAGGGGCCAGGCGAAGAAGAGCGTGAGGAGCAGCGCGGGCCCGGCGAGGAGGAGGACCGCGCGCGGGCGCATGGTCACGCCCGGTCGCGCTCGTATTGGTCGGTCCACTCCCGGAGCCAGCGGTCCACGTTCGCGTCGAGCTGCGCCGCGCCCAGGCCCGTGTCCACGAAGCTGCCGGGAGGCGGGTCCTTGCCGCCGAACGTGCTCGTGACGTTCGCGTCGCCGACCACGGGATAGATGGCCTCGCCCGGCGCGGCCAGGCTCTGGAAGTCCTCGGTCAGGCTGAACTCGACCCAGGCCTGGGCGGGGGCGAGGTTGCGGGCGCCGTGCGCGATGGCCATCGTCTGCACCTGGTGGAACGTGGCCCGGGGTGCGAGGACGTTCGCGTTCAGGTGGTCCGCGCCGTAGAACACCTCGTACGCCGGGCTCGTGGTGTAGCTGGTGACGATGGCGCGGTCGGCCATGCTCCCCGGCTCGCTCGCGCCGTAGCCGCCGCTGAAGTGGTTGGCGTAGGCGTCGGTCCAGTCGCTCGCGACGAGGGCGCCGCCGCGGAGGAGGTCGTGCCAGTAGGCGAGCCAACCGTAGCTGCTCGCCGGCTTCTCGCCATAGGTGGCAACCGTCGCGAGCAGGAAGCCGAGCCCGGGCGTGCTCGTGCGCGGGTCCTCGGTGACGAACTGCGCGGCGTGCGCGCGCACGTCGTCCAACGTGCGCACGGTGAGGTTGGCGCGGCTGTCCACGTTCACGGCGATGTAGCCGTGGTCCACGGGCGTGGCGAGCCAGCCGGCCGCGACCGCGAACTGCGCCGGGACGCGGCTGCCGAGGACGGGCGCGTAGGGCTGGAGCACGCCTTCGCGCGCCGCCTTGCCCACGAGCACGTTGTCCAAGCCGTAGAGGACGTCGAAGCCGGGGTCGCCCTTCTCGCGCAGCGCGCGCGCCAGCACCTTGCCGGCGTCGGCCTCGGTGAGCAGCTCCGCCGTGCCGTTCGTGCGCCGCTCGAAGCGCTCCTTCGCGTCCTTGAAATCGGCGTTGAACGCCTCGTAGGCCAGGATGCGCACCGTCGCGCCGTGCAAGTCCGGCCACGTCGCCCCGTCGAAGCCGAGCGCGGCATAGCCCGCGGGGCCGAGGACGGGCTGGGGCGCGGCGCAGCCGGCCAGGGGCAGGAGGAGCAGGAGGGCGAGCGGGAGCGCCGGGCGCATAGAGGAGCGAAGGGGCGCGGGTTCATAACTTTGTTGTACAACCTGGTAAGGACGGCCTTAGCCGGCATTTCCCCGGTCCATGGCCTGCCGGACCGCGGCTTCGTCCAGGTGCCCGCGGAAGAGCACGCGGCCCTGCGTCATGCCCACGGGCACGCTGTCGCCGTATGCCTGCCGCAGGTCGGGATGCGCGTCCACGTCCACCTCCCATACGTCGAACATCGCCTCGCCCCGCATCGCATCCAGCAGGGCGCGCGCCTCGTCGCACAGCGCGCACTCCGTCCGCGTGAACAGGACGAGGGACGGGGGGACGGCCTGCGGCGCGCCGCGGATGTCGAGCGCGGCCGTGGCGAGCGCGGCCAGCATGCCGAGGACCATGAGCAGCACGGCGAGCACAGCAGCCTGGAACTGCACGAGCGCGACCAGGCCGGCCCCGAACAGCGCCGCGCCGGCGACGCTGCCCAGCAGGGTCAGCCTGCGGTACGCCTCCAGCCCGACCTGCCGCCGCACACGCCCGGACCGCGTCCCGCGCGCATGAACGCATCGTCGCGAGGACGGGTCCGCTCCGCCCCCGGCACGGGACGACAGCCTGAAGCATGCCGCGCGGCGAAGGAACAGTGTGCGCGCGCTCCTGGCCCTGCTCGGCATCCTCGGCCTGCTGCTCCTGCCCGCCGCCAGCGCTGCCCCCGCGGACCGCCTGAGCGTGACCGCGGCCTACCCCGGCCCGGGCGCGCAGGTCGTGCTCTACGAGGATGCGGATTGCGCCACCCACGAGCTGCTCTGGCAGGGCGGCTGGTTCACCGTCGCCGACGCCGCGTGGTGGGCCCGGCACGTCGAATGGGGCGCACCAGAGGCCATGCTCCCCAGCCTGACGAGCGTGGGCAGCCTGACGAACCACCCGCTCATCGCCGGCTTCGGGCTGGTCGCGCACGGCGAGGACCTCGCGCTCCAGGCGAAGGAGTTGGCCCCGGAATGGGCGCACGGCAACGCCTCGGCCTCGGAGTGGGGCCTGGGCGCGCTCGGCGACGAGGACGTGTGCGTGCTCAGCCTGGTCAGCGTGACGTCGGGCCTGTGACGGCACCGCTGCGCGTTCCGGCCCCGGTCCCCGCGGGCCCCCAAACGCTGCCCGCCCTCACCGCACCTTGTAGTAGGTCAGGTTCAGGTCGTGCTCGTAGTGCTCCTCGCGCGCGCCGTGCTGCTTCCATTTCACCAGGGCCCAGAAGGCCAGCTCGAAGCTGAGCAGGGTGCTCCACCACACGATCCACGCGAGCATCGACGTGTTGTTCAGAGCCGTGGCCCAGAAGGTGAGCGGGTCGCCCACGTTGTCCGCCGGGCCCCAGATGTGGAAGGGCAGGAGCTTGACCAGGTCCAGCCCGGCCGCGTAGCCGATGATGGTCACGAGGATGACGAGCGACAGGATGGTGACGGTCGCCGCGCGCTTCACCGACTCCCCGAGCACGTAGCGACGCATGAGGAAGCTGAGGATGGGCAGGGGCAGGACCCAGAACGCCAGGCCGCCGAGCACGCTCGCCCACGTCGCGGCCTTCACCGCCACGCTCGCCTTGCCCGCCACGCCGACGAACGGGGTGAGCTTGAGCAGCGAGTCGCCCCACCAGCCGATCTTCGTGAAGATGACATTGTTCGCCGAGTACACGCTGACGTTGAAGACGTACACGATGCCCGCCACGCCGAACGCGGCCAGGAACGGGCTCTCCTGCGGCCGGCGCGGATGGCCCGTGCTCAGGAAGGGCAGGACCATGATCGGGATGGTGATGACGATGTTGAGGATGAGGCCGACCGTCTTCGCGCTCAGCTCGCCCCGCGCCGTGTCGCCGTAGGGACCGAGGGCATCCTCGAGCTGGTAGAGGATGGGGACCTGCGCCGGCGCCCCGTTGAACGTGATGGGGTCGGCCACGCCCGGCTTCAGCAGGCCGTAGGAC
>JAIVGT010000199.1 GCA_020201485.1 Halobacteriales archaeon | reverse complement strand
GATGTCGAGCGCGCCGCGCGGCACGCCGAACAGCTCCTCGACGTCCGTGAGGTGCGCCATGAAGGACTTGCTCCCCCACACGCCCCACTCCTCGCAATCCCACGCGGCGAACAGCACGCTCGCCTCCAGCTCGCCGCGGTGCTGCTGGAAGACCTTGGCCATGGCCAGCACCTCCGCGAGCCCGGCGGCGTTGTCGAGCGCGCCGACCGTGGACTCCTGCGTGTCGTAGTGCCCGCCGATGACGACCCATTCCGTGAGGCTCTTGCCCGGCACGAGGGCGAGCACGCTGACCGCGGGCTGGGGGAAGCTCTGCCCGCCCGGGAATCGCTCCACGAGGTCGGGGCCGATGACCAGCCCGTTCGGCCCGCTGCAGTCGTGCGGGAACTCCTTCGGCTCCAGGCCGGCCTCGCGGAAGCGCGCCTCGATCCAGCCGCGCGCGTTGTCGTGGGTGGGCGTGCCGACCATGCGGTAGGCGGTGCCCGGGTCGCCCACGAGCGCGGCGTCGAGGTCGTAGATGGCCTGGCCCTGCACCTCCTCGGTGATGGCGAGGGCCCGCTGCTCCACGGCGTTCGCCGCTGTGCCCGACGCCGGCGCGAGGAGCAGGACGGCGAGCAGGGCGAGCGCGCGCACGCGCGGGCAGTGCGCCTCCCGGCCCATGAAGGTTGTTGGGACCGGGCCGCGCTCCGGCTCACGCGAGCTTCTTCAGCTCGCCGAGGAACTCGTCCGCCTGGGGGCAGTGCTTCGTCTCGTAATGCTTCTGCCAGCGGAGCACGCCTTCGCCATCGATGACCTGGATGACGCGGTCCGGCCGGCCGAGCTTCTCCTCGAGCACGCCCACGGCCCGGCTGGCTTCCTTGCTCCAATCGCTGAGGAAGGGGAAGGGCGCGCCCAGGCTGTGCTTGTACGCCTCCGTCGTGTACCAGTGGTCGCAGCTCGCGCCCACGACGTGCGCGTTGAGGTGCTGGAACTCGCGCGCCACGCGCGTGAAGCCCTCGAACTCCTCCGTGCACACCGGGCTGAAGGCGTAGGGGTACCAGCTGAGCACGACGGTCTTGCCCCGGTAGTCCTCCGGGATGCGCACGGGCGCGTTGCCCTTCGTGTGCAGCGTGATACTCGGGAAGCGCGCGCCGACCTTCGGCAGCTCGGCCATGGCCCGGGCAGCGAGGCCGGGGCGATGAACCTTGCCGTGGCTCGGGGAGCAGGGATGAAAAAGGAGGCCCGCCGGAGCGGGCGCGGGGCTTCAAGCCTCGTAGGTCGTGCTCGCCGCGCTCGTTGACGGCGTGGTCGTGAAGACCGCCGTGTAGAGCCCGGCGGCGACGATGCCGCCGATGATGGGGGCGACGAGGTACACGATGCCGAAGCTGGTGGCGCTGAGGCCGGCGAAGCTCGTCAGCAGGGCCGGGCCGAGGCTGCGCGCCGGGTTCACGCCGGCGCCGCTCAGGCCGATGCCGGCCAGGTGGATGACGGTCAGCGCCAGGCCGATGGCCAGGCCGCCGAAGGCGGTGTAGGGGTAGCTCTTCTCCGTGACGCTGAGCACCGTCCAGACGAGGACGAAGGTCAGCACGACCTCGAGCAGCGCCGCGCCGGCGAGCCCGATGCTGAACGTGTTCGCGCCGAGGTGGGTGCCGGTCGCGGCGGGCACGTTCTGCGTCACGACGAGCAGGACCACGCTCGCCAGCACCGCGCCGATGATCTGGGCGACGATGTAGGGCGCGGCGTCCTTGCTCGTGTGGCGGCGGGCCACGACGAGGCCGATGGTCACGGCCGGGTTGAAGTGGCCGCCCGAGATGGGGCCGAGGGTGTACGCCAGGACCGCGAGGGTCAGGCCGAAGGCCAGGGCGATGGCGAGGTAGCCCACGCCGGTCACGCCGAGCACGGTCGCGCCGCCGACGGCCACGACGGTGGCCGTGCCGACGAAGACCAGCAGGAAGGTGCCGATGAGCTCTGCAAGGTACTTCTGGTTCTCCATGTCTGTCCTCTCCGTTCGTCCCGGCCGGGCCGGGCCGGCGTCCATGCTGGGGGTTGTATTTGGAGGTTTTCGCTCGGATTCGGACAGGTCAAAAGCCTTGCTCTCAGGAAAGGACGAGAAAAACGAGGGCTGGCGGGCCCTCAAGAGCCCCGCCAGCCGGGGTCGAAGGTCTGGGCTCAGGCTTCCGTCGTGAAGCTCGACGGGGCGCTGGTCTTCGTGGGCTGGACCACGCTCATCCAAAGGCCGGCGGCGATGACGGCGCCGACGATGGGGGCGATCCAGAAGGTCAGCATCGTGCCGATGCTGGCGTGCGCCAGGGCGATGGGGCCCAGGGTGCGGACGGGGTTCAGCCCGCTCCAGGTCACGCCGAGCGTGGCGACGATGGTGCCGGTGTAGGCGAAGCCGAGCGCCAGGCCGGTGATGCCGGGGGCGTTCGTCCGCTCCGTGATGCCCAGGTACACCAGGCACAGGACGAGCGTGGTGATGGTCTCGAGCACGACGATGCTCGTCATGGTCCACACGCCCAGCGTCGGGGCGGCCAGGCTGGTGGCGAAGGCGTCCGTGGCGAGGGCCGGGCTGCCGTTGAAGGCGAACCAGACGATGGCCGCGCCCAGGATGCCGCCGATGACCTGGCTGACCACGTAGGGCACGAAGTCCTTCGTAGCCGTGCGGCGCGTGACGACGTTGGCGAGCGTGATGGCCGGGTTGAAGTGGCCGCCGCTGACCGCGCCGAACACCCACCACATGCCCGCCCAGGCAAGGCCGAACGCCAGGGCGCTCACGAGCACGTTGCCGCCGGTGGTCACGATGGCAGCCGTGCCTACGAAGACGATGAGGGCCGTGCCGAGCAGCTCCGCGACGTACTTCTGCGAGTTGTCCATGTTCTCCATCTCCAGCCCGCCCTGCGGGGGCGAGGCACAAGCGCGGCGACGCCGCACGCCGCTTGTAAGCGCATCGCAAGCGCCGCGGTGCCTGCAAGCAGCCCCCTTCCATTGCATCAGGAGATTCTCATAATAAAACCGGGCCGAAACCTCCAAGGCCGTGGGCAGGCCTGGCCGGCAGGTCGGTCGGAAATGCGCGGATGCGGAGCAGGCACCCCAACAGCTTGGGGGCTGCCCGGAGCAGGGCCTATCCGTGGGGGAGGGGTCCGAAACATTCCGAAAGCTTCTTCCGACAAGGCTCCGTACACAACCGGTAGTGGTCCAGACCTGCTGGACCCCCACTAATGGGGGCTTGTAGGCCTCGGGCCGCGGCGCGCCGCCACGCGCCTCCGATGGTTGACAAGTCCAAGTTTCAGCAGGTCCGCCGCATGAAGTGCCTCTACTGCGACTGCCAGGACACGCGGGTCATCGACTCCCGGGACACGAACGACCTGGGAGCGATCCGCCGCCGCCGGCAGTGCGTCGCGTGCAGCAAGCGGTTCACGACGTACGAGCGGGCGGAATCCCTGGCCCTGCAGGTCGTCAAACGGGACGGCCGGATGGAGGATTTCGACCGGGACAAGCTGGAGGTCGGGGTGCTCAAGGCGTGCGCCAAGCGCCCCATCGCCCGCGACGCCATCACGACGATGCTCGACGACGTGGAGGAGCAGCTGCGGGGCGAGGGGCCGAAGGTCAAGAGCGCGCGCGTCGGCGAGCTCGTGCTCGAGCATCTGCGGGCCTTGGACGAGATGGCGTACATTCGGTTCGCCTCCGTGTACAAGTCCTTCAAGGACGCGCGGAGTCTGCAGAAGGAGGTCCTGACCCTCATCGGGGACGGTCAGGGCGAGGACGAGGAGATCCACAGGAACTGAGGAGGGCACGGGATGGCCGAGAGTCTGTCAAGGCTGGAAGGGGGCAACGCGCCGCGCATGCCGCCGGGGCTGGAGCTGCCGGAGCTGAGCGACAACGCGGTGAAGGTGCTGGAGAAGCGCTACCTGCTGCGCGACAGCCAGGGCACGGTGAAGGAGACCCCGGCGGAGCTGTTCTGGCGCGTGGCGTGGAACATCGCGCAGGCGGACCGCTTGTACGGCGCGGCGGAGCAGCAGGTCATGGGCACGGCGAAGCGGTTCTACCGCCTCATGGCCGAGTTGGACTTCCTGCCGAACAGCCCGACGCTGATGAACGCCGGCACGGAGATGCAGCAGCTCAGCGCGTGCTTCGTGCTGCCGGTCGGGGACAACCTGCCCGCCATCTTCGACGCCATCAAGCAGCAGGCGCTCATCCACCAGAGCGGCGGCGGGACCGGGTTCGGGTTCAGCCGGCTGCGCCCGAAGGGCGACTTCGTGAAGAGCACGATGGGCGTGGCTTCGGGGCCCGTGTCGTTCATGAAGATCTTCAACGCCGCGACGCAGGAGATCAAGCAGGGCGGGAAGCGGCGCGGGGCGAACATGGGCATCCTGCGCGTGGACCACCCGGACATCGAGGAGTTCATCACCTGCAAGGACAACGTGCAGGAGATCACGAACTTCAACATCAGCGTGGCCATCACGGACGAGTTCATGCGCGCGGCCAAGGAGGGCCGCAAGTACGACCTCGTGAACCCGCGCGACGGCAAGGCCGTGAAGCAGCTCGACGCGCGCGCCGTGCTGCAGAAGGTCGCGAACCAGGCGTGGAAGAACGGCGAGCCCGGCCTGTTCTTCCTCGACCGGAGCAACGACCACTGCCCGACGAAGCACATCACGCCCATCGAGGCCACGAACCCGTGCGGCGAGCAGGACCTGCAGCCCTACGATTCGTGCAACCTGGGCAGCATCGACCTGCAGCGCCACGTCACGCACGCCAGCGGCAGGCCGGACGTGGACTGGGCGAAGCTTGAGGAGACGGTGCGGCAATGCACGCACTTCCTCGACAACGTCATCGACATGAACAACTACCCCATCCCGGAGATCCGGGAGATGTCGCTGGGCAACCGGCGCATCGGCCTCGGCATCATGGGCTTCGCCCGGCTGCTGTTCGCCATGGGCATCAGCTACGACAGCGAGGAAGGGCTGGAGATGGCGGAGCGCGTGATGAAGTTCATCAACCAGGTCTCCGCCGACGAGTCGTGCAAGCTCGCCCAGGTCCGGGGGCCGTACGCGAACTGGAAGGGCAGCACGCACGAGAAGGCGGGCATCCTGCGCCGCAACTCCTACGTGACCACCATCGCCCCCACGGGCACGCTGAGCATGATCGCCGACACGTCCGGAGGCTGCGAGCCGGAGTTCAGCCTGGTGTGGTACAAGAACGTCATGGACGGCACGCACCTGCCCTACATCTGCGACCCGTTCGTCGCGGTGGCGAAGCGCGAGGGCTGGTGGCGGGAGGGCATGATGGAGCAGATCCTCGCCAACCGCGGCTCGGCCCGGGGCGTGAAGGGCGTGCCGGAGAAGTGGCAGCGCGTGTTCGCCGTGAGCTTCGACATCACGAGCGAGTGGCACGTGCGCATGCAGGCCGCGTTCCAGGCCCACGTCGAGGCCCAGGTGAGCAAGACCATCAACCTCCCGACGGAGGCGACGGTCGAGGACGTGCAGAAGTCGTACATGCTCGCCTACGAGCTGGGCTGCCGCGGCATCACCGTGTACCGCGACGCGTCGCGGCCGGACCAGGTGCTGAACGTGGGCGAGAGCGAGAAGCTGAAGGCGAAGGAGCCCGCGGCCCAGCAGGTCCTGGCGAAGGAGGAGCCCAAGGCCGCTCCCAAGCCCATCCAGGGGACGCAGGTCGGCACGGGCAAGACCGTGCTCAAGCCCCGGCCGCGGCCGGACGTCATCACGGGCACGACGCAGCGCGTCGAGACCGGGTACGGGCACCTGTACGTGACCATCAACGAGGACGAGCACGGCCTGTTCGAGGTGTTCGCGCAGATCGGCCACGGCGGCGGCTACACGGCGAGCTTCACGGAAGCGGTCGCGCGCCTGCTGTCGCTCTGCCTGCGCAGCGGCGTGCCGGTGGAGGAGGTCGTCGAGCAGCTGGAAGGCATCCGCAGCCCGAAGGTGGCGTGGGACCACGGCGAACGCGTGTACAGCGTGCCCGACGCGCTGGCGAAGGCGCTGAACCGGCAGGTGAGCGGCGAGCTGCACAAGAGCATCCAAGCCCGCGTGGACGCGTTCGGCAAGCAGGCCACGCCCATGCAGCAGGCGAAGCCGGTGGCGGTCATCGCCGTGGACGAGGAGGTCGAGAACGAGGCCGGGCCGGAGGCGACGAAGGCCCTGGTGCGGCGCGGCGACAGCCCGGAATGCCCCGAATGCGAGCAGATGCTCAGCTTCGAGGAGGGCTGCACGAAGTGCCACGGATGCGGGTACAGCGAGTGCTGAGCCGTTCCGCCTGATTCGGCCCACGGGGGCGGACCGCGCCCCCGTCCTTCCCCATTCTCCGCGCTTCCCCCGACCCTGGGTTCTTGCTGCTGCACCACGCATTCTCCACGATGGGCCACCCGGTCTTGGCAATGTCCGTGGACGGGGTCGGTGCCTTGGGGCTGCTCCTCGCCTGGCACGCGCGGCTCGTGCCGCCGACGACCGTCGCCATCGGCGTCGCGGCGCTGCTCCTCGTGCTCGCCCCGCTGCTGCTGTTCAGCGCGAGCGACTAGCCCCACCGGGCGTGGTGCGGGCGTGGTTCGGGCCAGGGGCGGACCGCGCGCTCGGCGGCAGGCCATGAAGCTTGCGCGCCCTGGGGACCTTGGTGCTCCGATGCGCTGGCGCTTCCTCGCCGATGCGGGCGCGATGCTCGGGCTCTCGGCGCTGCTGCTCGAGGGTTGGATGGAGCCGGTCGAGGCCGTGCTCCTTCTCGGCCTGACCGTGCTCGCCGCGCCGTCGCTGCTGCTCAGCGACCACGCGAAGGCGCGGTGACCTTGCGGCCGTCGCCCTTCGGCCCCGGTCGCTTCGCCGCCTTGAGCTTCTCCTTGCGCTGGGCCGAGCGCTCCGGCGCGTGCGGCTCGCCCTCCTCGCCTTCCGGTCTTTCGCCCGCGAGCGCGGCGAGCAGCGCGCGGCAGTACGCGGGCAGGTCGCCCGGATAGCGGCTGGTGATGAGGTTGTCGTCCACGACGCAGCGCTCGTCCACCCATTCCGCGCCCGCGTTCTTCATGTCGTCCTGGATCGCGAAGTAGCTCGTCACGCGCCGCCCCCTCACGAGGTCCGCGCTCGCCAGGACCCACCCCGCATGGCAGATGGCGGCGAGCGGCTTGCCCGCCTCGTCCTGCTTCGTGACCAGCTCCAGCACCTCGGGGTAGGTGCGCAGCTTGTCCGGCGCGAAGCCGCCCGGCACGTGCACGAGGTCCCACGACCCCTGCGCCGCGTCGGCGATGGTCGTGTCGGCGGGCACCTCGTAGCCTTTCTTGCCCTTGTACACGCGTGTGGCGCGTCCCGCGACGTGCACCTCAACGCCCGCATCCTCGAGCCAGGACTTCGGCACGAGCACCTCCGTGTCCTCGAAGTGGTCCTCGATGAGGATGAGCGCCCGCTTGCCGGTGAGGGAAGGCATGGCCGTGCACCGGGAGATGTGGGCATGACCTTTTGCGGCGGTTCGTCCATCGGCGAGCGTGCGCTTCACGGCCGTGCTCCTCGCGGGCGGGGAGAGCATGCGCATGGGCCGCGACAAGGCCACGGCCCTCCTCGCGGGCAAGCCCCTCGTGGAGTGGGTGCTCGACGCGCTAGAGCCGCTCACGCGCAGCTTCGTCCTCGTCGCGAACGACGTGGAGCGGTTCCGCGACTACGAGGGCCGCGCGCGCATCGTGCGCGACGACCCGCCGCGCGCCGGGCCGCTCGCCGCGCTCCGCACCGGCCTGCGCAACAGCCGCGAGGACTGGTGCTTCGCCACGAGCTGCGACGCGCCGTTCCTCCAGCCGGGCTTCGTGCAGAAGCTCGGCACGTTGACGCGCGGCGGGTTCGACGCCGTCGTGCCGGGGAACCTGGAGGAGCGCTGGCCGCTCACCGCCTTCTACGCCAAGCGCTGCGTCCCGGCCTTGGACCGCGCCGTGCAGCGCCGCGACATGAAGCTCATCAGCTTCTATCCCGAGGTCGCGGTGCGCTGGGTGCCGAAGGACGGGCTGCGCGGCGCGGATCCGGAGCTGCGCTCGCTGTGGAACGTGAACACGCCGGAGGACCTGGCGAAAGCCGAGGCGCTCGTCAGCGCGGCGCGTCCCCGATGACCCGCACCGCCGCCGGCAAGTCCGCGACGCTGTGGTCCTGCTTCTCCCGCAAGGCAGCGGCGCTCCCGCCCACGAGGATGGTCCGCGCCCCCGCCGCCCGGCCCGCGCGCACGTCGCGCCACGTGTCCCCAACCATCCAGCTCGCGTGCAAGTCCAGCCCGTGCTCGCGCGCAGCGCGCAGCAGCATGCCCGGTTTGGGCTTGCGGCATTCACAGCCGCGCAGCGGGTTGTGCGGGCAGTAGTACCACGCCTGGACCTTCCCGCCCGCGCGCGCGATGGGGTCGAGCACGCGCTCCATGATGGCCCGATGCTCGCGCTCGCTCAGCAAGCCCCAGCCCATCGCCGTCTTGTTCGTGACGATGAACACCGGCCAGCCGGCGCGCGTCAGCGCCGCGACCGCCTCCGGCGCGCCGGGCAGCATCACCAGGTCGCGCAGGCGCAGCACGGTGGGCCAACGGTCCTCGTTCAGCACGCCGTCCCGGTCGAGGAAGACCGCCGGCCTCACGCGACACGCTCCGCAAGGAGCTGGTCGATGCCCTTCCTCCCCAATGCGCTCCCCACCTCGCGCGCCGCGTCGCGCAGCGGGAACCAGCGCACCGCCTCGATCTCGTCGGCCTTCAGCGCGAACCGCTCGTGGCGCAGCGTGCCTTCGTACAGGAACGAGAGGAAGTGGATGCCGCTCGCCACGACCTCGCTCTCCACGTGCAGCAGGCGGCCCAGCTCGCCTGGCACGCCGAGCTCCTCCTCCACCTCGCGCAGCACGCATTCCTCCGGGCTCTCGCCGTAGTCGAGGTAGCCGCCGGGCAGGCTCCACCGGCCGGTGAAGAACCCGACCTTCGGCTTCACGAGCAGCACCTCGCCGCCCGGCCGCGCGAACACGCCCTTGCTCACGACGCGCGCCATGCTCACGTTCGACGCCGTGCGCGCCAGGGGCTCGACGTTGCCGAGGAATGGCAGGTCGTCCTTCCACGGCCATTCGTCATGGCCGTGCAGCGCCTCGGGGTTGCCGAAGACGACGCGCGTCCCGCGCAGCTCGATGGTGCGCTTCTCCCGGAACGGGAACGGCACTTCGTCGCGGCGCGGCAGGCGAAGCACGCCATGCTCCTCGACGAGGAACACGCGCCCGTCGTGGTCGAGGAAGCAAGCGGGCGCGCGCGCGGGCATCGCCGCGGCATGGTTGGCCTGTGCCTTAGGCTTGCGGGCGGTGAGACGGATTGCGCGGCCTCATCGCCGGGCGGAACGAGGCTCCTCGCACAATCGGGAGTCCTCCCCGAAGGCCGCTTGGGGCGCGATGTGCCCCGTGGGGAGGAGCGCGTGGTTATCTGCGTGGGGGCACCACCCCGTTCCAGGGTTCCATGCTCGGCCTCCAGCACGCGCGCATCCTCGTCGTGGAGAGCGACCCCGTTTCCCGCGGCAGCTTGCTGCGCCTGCTCGCGAAGGCCGGCTTCGACCAGGCAGGCGTGCGGGTCGCCGAGACCGCCGAGGAGGCGGAGGACCGCCTTGCCGAGGGGCCGGCCGACGTGCTGCTCGTCGCGCTCCGCCTGGCGGGCGGCGGCAACGGGGCCGAGGTCATGTCGCGCGCGCGGGCGCAATGGCCCGGCATGGCGCGCGTGCTGATGAGCAGCTTCGCCGACATCGAGCGCGCCGGGGACGCGCTGCAGAGCGGGCTCGCCGCCGCGCTCGTGCGCAAGCCGTGGGACGACACGCTCCTCCTCCGCGAAGTCGAGGGCGCGCTGCGTGCCCAGGCCATGGTCGACCACCGGCTGCACATGGTCGAGCGCGCGCTCGGCACGGTCGGGGTCATGCGCCAGCAGCGCATCGGCCCGCAGCGCGACGTGCCCGCGCTGCGCCCGCCCCGGGTCCGGGAAGGCTGATTCGTCGGTCCCTAGCTTCGTCCTCGTCGGCTTTTGGCCGGGCGGGCGCTCCGCTCACCGATGAGCCGCGCGCTGCTCGCCGAGTTCGCCGAGGCGGTCACCCAGGGCCTCGCCGAGCGGCCGAAGCGCATCCCGCCGGAATGGCTCCTCGACGCGGAGGGGGCCAGGCTCCTGGAGCGGGCCGCGCAGCAGCCGGAGTGCCACGTCCTGCGCGCCGAGCGCGAGGTCCTCCGGGAGCACGCGCGGGCCATGGTGCCCGAGGCGAAGGAGGCCGTGACCCTGGTCGCGTTGGGCGCGGACGAGGCGCCGCGCTTGCGGCTGCTCATCGACGCCATGCTCCAGCGGCAGGGCCGCGTCGTGCTCCATCCGCTCGACCTGCGGGGCGATGCCCTGCGCGCCCTCGCCCAAGAGCTGCAGGGCGTGCCCGGCCTGCGCGTCCGGCCGGTGCAGGGGCACGCGCGCGCCTCGCTCCGCGCGCTCCCCCGGGAAGGGCCGCGCCTCGTGCTCCTCCTCGGCCCGCGCCTCGGCCAGCTCGGACCCGTCGAAGGCGCGCGCTTCCTGGGCGAGGTGCGCGGGGCGCTCGCGCCGGGCGACGGCGTGCTCACGACCGCCCCGGCGATGACGTCGGAGGAGCGGCTCGTGCGCGCGCGCGACGACGCGGCGGGGGCGATGGCGGCGTTCCACCGCAACCTGCTGGCGCGCATGGACCGGGAGCTGGGCGCGGTGTTCGAGCCGGAGCGGTTCGGCTACGAGGCGACGTGGGACGCGGAGGGGCAG
>JAIVGT010000358.1 GCA_020201485.1 Halobacteriales archaeon | reverse complement strand
CGCCCAGGTTCTGCTCGTGGTCGATGACGCCGTTGCCGTTCCTGTCCTGCCAGATGCCGAACCACGCCCAGAGCTCGGTCGGGCCGAGGACGAAGCGCTGGAACAGGTCGGGGTCCACCCCGCTCGACACCGGGCGCACCATGTCCACGAGCTTGTGGTTCACGTCGAGGACGCGCACGGCCCCGGCGCTGACCATCTGGTCCTGCCGCGCGTCGAGGAGGCGCACCGACGCGTCTTTCGTGCGCGTGAGGCCGGGCGCGGCGTTGCCCGTCATGCCGGGCACGCCGGCGAAGCGAACCTGGCCGTTGAGCCAGCACAGCCCGCTCGGCTGGCGGCCGGCGTCGTCGCTGCAGCCGGGGGCGAGCACCGCGCCCACGGGGAAGGCCGCATCCGGCACGGCGAAGGCGTTGTCCACGCTGCTCAGGCCGACGACGCGCTCCGCGACGAGCGGGCCGAGGACGCTCGTGCTCGCGCGGTCCGGCTCGTCGCTCCGGCCGAGGTCGTCGTGCTCGGGCAGGCGGGTGTAGCTCTGCATATGGCTGGCCAGGGCGCTGCCGGGCAGGGCGAGCGCGGCGCAGAGCAGGAGCGCGACGAGGGGTCGGAGCATGGGCCTCACGCGGGGGTGCCGGTGCGAGCGCTGAACACGCCGTCGTAGGCGTAGCCGTGGAAGAGCGTGGCCCCGCCGACCTCGACGCCCGCGACCGTGCACACGATGTCGAGGCAGGTGATGACCTGGGCCGTGGCCGGGCCGGCCTCGGTGCAGGCGCTCGTGGCGCGGGTGTCGTCGAACAGGTCCTGGCCGAGGAAGTGGCGCGCGACGTGGACGGTGATGTCGCCGCACGGCGCGCTCGGGTAGAACTCGAACGTGGCCACGCCGTCGAAGTCCACGTACACGCCATTGCCCTGCTCGATGCCGATGACGGGCAGGGGGTCGGCGAAGGCGAGCGGTGCGGTCAGGAGCAGCGCGACGCCGGCCAGGCCCAGGGTGAGACGCATCTCAGGCACTCCCGCGTTCCCCATTCTTCGAAGCTTGATAAGCAGTCTCGCGATTCCATCGTCGCCGAGACCGGTCCCGGACCTGTCCACGTCCCTCCGCGTGCTCGCGCCTGCCGCGCGCGCGACCCGTCCCGGGGCCTGGCCGACGGTCCGATGCGCGGGATTATGGCCCGCCGGGCGTTTCCGCAGTTGTAGAACGATGGTGCTCGACAACGGCCCCGCCGCCATCACCGCCGGCATGGTCACCGTGGCCTGCCTGGCCATCGCCGCCGCCAGCTGGCGCGCCACGGTGCGCACCGGGAACCCGAACATCACCTACGTGACCGCGGCCTTCCTCCTGCTGGGCGTGAAGAACCTCGTCAAGGCCCTGGACCTGCTCAACGGCACGGAGAGCGGCCTGGCCGAGCTCGGCTTCAGCCTCACCGACCTCGTCGCCGTCGGGCTCATCGCCTGGCCCCTGCTCGCCCCGCGCAAGGTGCGCGCATGAACCGGCAGAACCGCGAGGCGGTGCTGCGCTTCGTCGCGGCGTATCCGGGCGCGCACGCGCGCGAGGTCGAGCGCAGGCTGGGCATGAGCAGCCGGCTCGCCGCGTACCATCTCGAGGCGTTGGAGCGCGACGGCCTCGTCGAGCGCGTGGAGGAAGAAGGCTACACCCGATACGTGGCGCGCAGCAGCCTGCCCCGCATCACGCCCGCCGAGCTGCGCTTCATCTGCCTCATGCGCCGGCCCCCGGCCCTGCGCGCGACGCAGCTCCTCCTCGACCACGGCGAGGTCCAAGCCGGCGAGGTCGCCCGCCTCCTGGAGCTGGCCAAGCCGAGCGTGCGCTACCACCTGGCGATGCTGGAGGAGGCGCGCGTGGCCAAGGTTCGCCCCGACGGGCGGCAGCGCTGGTACCGGCTGCGCGACCCGGGCTGGGTGCGCCGGGCCTTGACGCGCTTCGAGCCCATCCCGGAGGAGCCGGAGGCGTTCGAGGCCATGTGGGACGACCTGCTGCGGTAGCGCGTGGAGCGCGAGGCGCTGCCCGCGAGCGCCGAGCGCGGAACGCGCCGCGGTTCGTCAGCAGTACAATCCGTCGTCGTCCTGCGCGTTCGCCGTGCCGAGCGCGCCCTCGCCCGGCTCGGGCACGAGGAAGAGCGAGGGCGAGCGCAGGTTGGCGATGCCGATGCACAGGTAGCCCCCGTAGTCCACGGAGCGCGCCGTGCGCCAGGTGCCGACGAGGTCGAGGTACGTCATGCGGAACGGCACGTAGTCCAGCGTCTGCAGGTCGCGCACGAACACCGCGCAGTAGGACTCGGTGACGCACAGGACGTGGCAGCCCTCGGCCACCTCGACGAACTGGCCCAGCCCGGCCCCGACGCAGCTCACGGTCTGCGCGTCCACGCGCGTCCAGAGCACGAGGGGCGGGGGCTCGCCGCCGATGCCGGGCGGAGGCGGGGCCTGCACGCTCGGCAGGAGCAGGAGGAGGAACAGGAACACCGCGGCCAGGCCGAAGCGCGCGCCAGCGCGCGCGTCACGGGCCATAGCAGAACTGCCCCTCGTCCTCCTGGGTGTTCATGAGCCCGGCCGGGCCGGCGCTGGCGTCGGGGAAGACGGTGATGCGGCCGTCCCACATGTCGCCGATGAACGTGCAGAACAGGCCGCCGTTGTCCGCGCCCTCCACGACGGTGTGGTTCCACGCCAGGTACGTCACGCGGAAGTGCACGGGCAGGAGCTGCGCGTCGCGCACGAAGGTCGCGCACGCGCCGTCGGTGATGCAGCTCAGCACGCAGCCCGGGCCGAGCAGCGCCCCGACCTGCACGCCGCCGCCGACGCAGAACGTCACGCCTAGGTCCGGCGGCTGGGCCCACACCGCGTAGGGCGTCGCGGGGATGCCCTGCCCGCCGTGGGCGCCGACGAAGCCGGCGCTGAGCAGGACCAGTC
>JAIVGT010000162.1 GCA_020201485.1 Halobacteriales archaeon | reverse complement strand
GTCTGGAACGCGCCCGACTCGTACAACCAGCCGGGCGACTACCACGTGGACGCGACCGGGGCCTCGAACGGCAACAGCGGTGCCGCGAGCTCGGTCTACCGCGTGACGGTCTGAGACTCGTGGGTCCCGGGCGCGAGGCTCCTTGCCTCGCGCTCCTCCTTCTTCCCTTCTCTGGCTGGCCCAGCGTGAGCGCTGCCCCATGCGCACCATGGCTTGTTCCACAAAGCATCCATCGCGGAGCAGCGCAGGCCGCAGCATGGACGACCAGCCGGAGGGCCCGAAGGGCGGCAAGGAAGGGCGAGGCGGCGAGCGGCTGCCCGGGCCGGACGATGCCCCGAAGGGCGAGGGCGGGAAGGCGCAGCTGCGCCCGCGCCAGGGCGAAGGGAAGGCCGAGCTCGGCGAGCAGACCGAGCCCCGGCACTGAGCGAAGGAGCCCCCGCTGTGCACGGGGGCGATGGGCCGCGCCTCACTTCATGATCTTGAGCCAGCCGTGCGACTCGTACACGTGCAGGCCGCGCTGCTCGAGGTCGGTCACGAACTCCGTCCAGCTCAGCGTCTGGAAGCGGACGCTTTCCGCGCGGGTGAACTGGAGCACGTCCGTGCCCTTCACCTTGGCCGGGCGGAGCCCGTGCTCGGTCGCGATGGCCTGCGCGCGCGGGAGGTCGATCTGTGTCATCGGCATGCGTGCATCCCCGCGAAGCCCATGTCGCAAGAAAAATAAAAACGCTGCGATACAACTCGGTCCTGCGAGCCTCGCAGGCGCAGGCTGAAAGCCGGGCAGCGCCTTGCCGCGCCCGTGCCGGGCCTGCGCATCGCCATGGCGTGCCCGAACTTCCTGCCCCACGTCGGCGGGGTGGAGAGCCACGTCGCCTGCATCAGCGAGGGCCTGGCGGCGCGCGGGCACGACATGACCGTCCTCACGGCGAGCCAGCCCGGCGCGCCCGCGCGGGAGCGCATCGGGGGCGTGCAGGTCGAGCGCCTGCCGCGCATGGCGAGCCCGGTCGGCACCCCGGTCACACCGGCGCTGGCGCGGCGCGCGCGCGAGCTGCGCCCGGACATCCTGCACAGCCACAGCCCGCCGCCCGTCACGAGCTGGCACGCCGGAAAGGCCGCGCTGCGCGGCAAGCTCACGCATGTCCTCACCTACCACTGCGACCTCGACCTGCCCCGCGCCTGGGGCCCGCTGGCCGTGGGCGCGTACGAGCGCACCCTCCTCCAGACGACGCTGCGCAGCGCGGCGCTCGTTCTTGCCACCACCCAGGGCTATGCCGACACCAGCCGCGCCTTGTGGCGCGTTCCCGAGTCCCGGCGCGCCATCGTGCCGAACCCGGTGGACGTGCAGCGCTTCCGCCCGGGCCTGGCGACGGATTGGCGCGCGCGCCTCGGCCTCGACGGCCAGCCCATGGCCCTGTTCGTCGGCCGGCTCGCCCACCACAAGGGCATCGAGCACTTCGTGCAGAGCGCCCAGCACAGCGGCTCCGCCGTGCACGTCGTGGCCGGCGAGGGCCCGCTCCGCCCGACGCTCGAACGGCTCGCCGCGCGCCAGGCCCCGGGCAAGGTGCGCTTCGCCGGCAAGGTCCTGCACGAGGAGCTGCCCGCGCTCTACGCGGCGTGCGACCTGGCGGTGCTGCCCAGCGTGAGCCGGCTCGAGGCGTTCGGCATCGCCGTGCTCGAGGCCATGGCCTCGGGGAAGCCCGTCGTGGTCGCGGACATCCCCGGGGTCCGCGAAGTCGTCGAGCCGGGCAAGACGGGCGTGCTCGCCCAGCCGATGCGGCCGGAGGACCTGGGGGCGCGCATCCGGGAGCTGGCCGAGGACCCGCCGCGGCGCGCGCGCATGGGCCAAGCCGGGCGCGAGCGCGCCGAGCGCTCCTTCAGCGTGGACGCGGTCGTGGATCGCCTGGAAAAGGCCTACGCCTCGGTCCTGCGCCGGTGAAGCAGCGCAGCGAGGGCGACGACGACCAGCGCGACGGCCGGCTCCGGCCCGGGGATGCCGAGCAGCCCGCCCTGCGCGCGCGCGACGAGGACCTCGACGCGGCCCACGGCGCGCAGCTCGCCGCTCGTGACGTTGACGGTCACCGGGTAGGTGGCGGCATCGCCGCTGAACGGCACGTCGATGCGCTTCTCCCCGCCCTCCTCCACGCGCGCATCCGCCTCGAACGCGCCGTTCCCGGGCAGGCCGAGGACCTTCACGTGCACCGGCAGCTCCAGCCCCGGGTCCTTCTGCGCGTCGAGGTTGTTCTGGAAGCTGCGCACCACGACCTGGAGCGTGGCGCTGTGGAACGGCTCGGCCTTGGGCGCGCTCGCGCCCACGCTCACCCCGCGCAGCGCCTGGTGGATGCTGTACACGCGGTTGTCCTGCGTCGTCAGGAACCCGACGACGCGGTAGTACGCCCCTGCGTGCTCCAGGCCGCTCGCCGGGAGCGTGACCGTGCGCCGCGTGCCTTGGAGGAAGCTCGTCGTGTCGAACGGCTGGCTGGCCAGCTCGCGCCCGCCCGCGTCCAGGACGTGTATCGTGCCGGCGACGGCCCGGTCGCCGCCCGCCACCGTGTCGTCCACGCCCAGCACGAGGGTGTCCGCTGCGCTCAGGCTCTGCCCGGCGACGGCGCGCGCCATGTACGCCGCGCTGGCCACGCGCGTGACGTGCGTGCCGACGGCGATGCCGACGGACGTGCTCGCGAGCTGCCCCCGGCTGCCGTCGAGCGAGGCCGCGAGCATCGCCAGTCCGGACAGGTTGCCGGTGAGCCGCGCCGGGTCCACGCTGGTCGTGACGCGGCCGCCGGCGTCGGTGCTGCCGCGGAACAGCTCCACGCACTGTCCCTGGTGGCAGGCCTGGATGCGCGCGGGGACCCCCGGCGCGCCGAGCTGGGCGCTGACGCTGATGGGCCGGCCGGGCGCCGCCAGGTCGGCCTGCACGTAGGTGACGTTGCCCGCGCCCACGT
>JAIVGT010000161.1 GCA_020201485.1 Halobacteriales archaeon | reverse complement strand
GCCCAGAACAGCGCCAGCCCGGCGATTTTCTCAGCGATGCTGGTGCGCCTGAAGGCGCGCTCCTGCATGTTCACGCGGCGAGCGCCTTCGCCACCCGCACCACCGTGTCCCAGCCGCGCGTCGTGCCGCGCACGCCGAGCTCCTTCTCCACGAGCTCGTTCGGATAGAACCTGCCCTGCCGGTTGCGCCGCTCGCACAGCGCGAACCGGCCCTGCAAGCGCACGAGACGGACCTCCCAAGCGGCGCCAGCGGGCCTTTCGAGCGGCAGCGTCGGAGCCCGCTTCGGTGCGCTCCCGAGCGCGGTGACGAAACCCCTCGCATCCGCCGGCATGCGCGCGAACGGCCTGCTCGCCACGAGCCGCTCCACGTCCTTGCCGGAACAGATGATGATGTCGGCCTCGAAGGGCAGCGCGTCTCCGATGGCGGTGCGCAGGGCGGCCTGCGTCGTCCTGCCCCGCACGACGAACGTGCCCGCCGCGCCGATGCTCGTCGCGCCCACCTCCTTCGCCAGGGTCGCCGGGCTGAACCGCTTGCCCCCGAGGTTCACGCCCCGCAGGAAGACGACGAGCGCCACGCGGCGGAGAGCTTCTGCTCCATCATGAATCGTCGCATGCTCACCGGCATCCCGTCGAACTCCGAAGAATCCGGGCAAAGACGCTTGTAGAGGCCGCGCCCGTCGCGGCCCGGCGGCGAACCGGGCGCTTCCGCACCGACCGGAAGCTCATGCCCGGCGGCGCCCCTCGACGACGCGGTGAAGCACATGCCCAACCAAACCACGAAGATGCAGGTGCCCGACGATGTGAAGCGCGAGGTCACGGAGGCGTTCGGCTTCGTGCCGAGCTTCGTGGCCCAGAGCACGACCCCGGAGACGGCGCGCCTGTGGTGGAGCACCCTGCGCGACTTCCAGCTCAGCGAGGAGACCGCCCTGGACGGCAAGACGAAGGAGCTCATCGGCCTGGGCGTGGCGAGCCAGATCCCCTGCCACTACTGCGTCGTGTTCCACACCGAGGCGGCGCGGCTGAACGGCGCGAACGAGCAGGAGATCCGCGAGGCCATCTTCATGAGCGGGCTGACGCGCCTGGGCAGCACGCTGCTCAACGGCAGCCAGATCGACGCGAACACCTTCGACAAGGAAGTGCGCGAGATCATCGGCTACGTGAAGAAGCAGATGGCCAACCGCTGAGCCGGCTCAGCCGCCCAGCAGGTCGCGCAGCGGCTCGGGCAGGGCCGCGAGCTCGACCGCCAACAGGAGCTGCTCGTGCACGCGCGTCGCCTGCGCGCCCGCGGGCAGCTCCGACATCTTCAACGCCGCGCGCACCGCGTTCGCCAGGGGCGGGCCTTCCGGCTTGCGCCCGGCGCGCTCCTCGTTCGCGAGCTCGCCCGCGGCCCGCATGACCGCGCCGCGGAACCGCCGCGTCCACGAAACGCCCAGCGCGCCCGGCTCCAGCAGGCCCCAGGCGATGAGCTCCTGCTGCGCCTGCCCCAGCTCCCGCTCGTCCACGGTGCCGCAACGCGCTGCCGGGCCAAAGCGCTTCGCTCAGGCGACGGTGAGCTCCCTCGCCATGCCCTTCGCGACGTGGTCGTCCACGAAGCAGACGTAGAGGTAGCGCCCGGCGCTGAAGTCCACGGTCGTATACGCGTCCATCCCCGGCTGCAGCGTGCTCACGCCCCCCCAGCCCTGGAACGGGGGCGGGCCTTCCATGCCCTCGGGCGGGGGACCGGCGAGCATCGCCAGCAGCTCCGCGCCCGTCGTGTTGCCCTTGAGCTTGAGGATCTGGAACATGTGGGGCGCGCCGCCCTTGTCCGAGACGTGGATGACGTGCCTCCCGGCGGCGACGGCCGCCGGCTGCGAGGTGAAGTTGAACTCGATGAGCCCGACCTGCGTGTCGGGCGTCGGCAGCGCCGGCGTCGCGGCGCTCGCGGGCGCGGTGACGTTGAGCTGGCGCACCATGCCGTGCGCGGCGTGGGGCTGCCCGTCCGGCCCGTGGACGAAGCAGGCGATGGCGTACGTGCCGGGCGCGAGCTGGAGCGTGACCGTGGACGTCATGCCCGGGTCGACGCCGCCCGCGCCCCCGCTCTCCCGCACCCACTCCGGCGGGGCCTCGTCGTGATGGTCGCTGGCGTTGCCGCCGGTCATGTTGCCCTCCGTGCCGTTCGCCGGGGGCGGGCCCATCATTTGCTGGAAGAGCGTGATGAACTCGGTCCACGTGTGGTTCTCGATGCGCATCAGGCCCATCTCGTGCGGCTCCGTGCCGTCGTTGCGGAGGTGGAGCGTGACCCAGCCGCCGCTGATGCTCGCCGGGCCGCTGAAGCTGTACTCCGTGGCGACGAAGGTGTAGCTGGCCGGCGCGCCCGGCGGCGGCGGATTGGTGGCGTTCCCCGTGCCCCCGTTTCCTCCGGTGCTCCCGGTGTCGCCGCCGGGGGGCGGGCTCGATGGGGTGGTGCATCCGGCGAGGAGCAAGGCGGCGATGCCGATGGCGAGCGCGGCGCGCATGAGGGCGGCAACGGCTCCGGCACGATAAGCCCGGCGATGGTCTGCGTCGCAGACGGTGACCGGTTCACGCGCGCGCCCACGCGCCGCGCGCCATGACGCGCTGCAGCCCGGTGCGGAACGCCCCGACGTCGTCGAGTCCTCCGGGATGCCCCGCTCCGTGCCCGCGTCCGCGATGCTCTTCGACGCGGCGATGGTCGGGACGAGGAAGGTGCCTTGCGTCGCCATGCGGTCGGCCAGCGCCTCGGTCAGGTAGCTGCCGTGCTCCACGCTCGCCACGCCCGCCTCGACCGCGGCCCGGATGCCCGCCTCGCCGTGCGCGTGCGCCGCGACGCGCCGCCCCATGCGCTCCGCGTCGCGCACGAGCGCCGTGAGCTGCTCCGCAGTGTACTGCGCGGCCTGCGGGTCCGCGCCCGTGGTGAGCACGCCGCCCGTGGCGATGACCTTGAGCACGTCCGCGCCGGCACGCACCTGCTCGCGCGCGCCGCGCACCAGCTCCTCTGCGCTGTCCGCCTCCCGGCCGAGGAACCAGCCGTGCCCGCCGGTGATGGTCAGGGCCTTGCCCGCGAGGAGGAGGCGCGGGCCGAGGCCGAGCTGCCGCAGCATGTCGCGCGCCGCGAACTCCGCGTGCCGGCACCCGCCCAGGTCGCGCACGGTCGTGATGCCGCCGCGCACCGTGCGCAGCGCGTTCAGGGCCACGCGCGCCCCGAGCTGCGCGTCGCTGAGCTGGACGAGCCGCGCCAGGTCGGGCCCGGCGTCCGCGACGAGGTGCACGTGGCAGTCGATGAGGCCGGGGGTGACGAGCTTGGCCGGCACGACCTCGTTGTCGCCGCCCGGCACGTCGCCCACGCGCGTGATGCGCCCGTGCTCCACGAGGACGTCGGCGCTGCGCTCGCCCTCGGCGTCCACGACCGTCGCGCCCCGCAGCAGGACGGGCGGGCTCATCGGCCTGCCGCCATGGCCAGGCCGCGCGTCTGCTCCGCATACATGACGAAGCTGTTGCCGGCGCTGCCGCCATGGCTGCCGTTGATGTAGGCGACGTGCGCCTTGCCGTCCTTGTCGATGGCGACGTTGATGAAGTCGAGCAGGTTGCGCCCGCCCGGGCAGGCGCTGCCCGTCGTGCACAGGTTCCCGTACTGCACCGGGAAGGGCTGGACCAGGCT
>JAIVGT010000160.1 GCA_020201485.1 Halobacteriales archaeon | reverse complement strand
ATGCGGGGCGGTCCGCTCGTGAACGGCCGCCGGGGCGCGGACCCGCTGAACGTCGGGGCGAGGAGGACCACCGCCGCACCCAGCCCGATCGCCCAGAACCCTTTGCGGTCCCGCGCCCAGAGCTGCTCGACCCAGGGCGGGTTGTCGTCGGTCATGAAGCTCACGTCGTGGAAGCCGGCGCGCTCGCGTTCCACGCGGATCTGCCGGCCGTGGGCCTTCGCCGCGACGAGCATGAGGACGATGGCGAGGCCGAGGCTGCCCACGTCGCCGTACGGAAGTTCCACGGGGGACGATGGCGGACCCGCCTCATCAATTCCGATAGCCTGATGCGCGCCCGGCCCGGTGCCCGCGCGTGGCGACCGCGCTGCGCCGGGGATGGGACGTGGCCGGGCCTGGCGCGTACATCCGCGCCCATCGCGCCGAGTTGCGGAAGCTCCTCGCGCAGCGCGACCTCGCGCCCGCCATGCACTGGGGCGACGCACGGCGCATGCCCTGGCCGGACGGGAGCGTGCAGCTCGTCGTCACCAGCCCGCCCTACCCGTACATCGCCATGTGGGACGCGCAGCTCGAGGCGCAGCTCGGCCTGCCGGCGGGCAGCTTCGAGGCCAGCCCGGGGCACTTCGACGCGGCGCACGACCTGCTCGGCGCCGTGTGGGGGGCGTGCGCGCGGGTGCTCGCGCCCGGGGGTTTGCTCGCCATCAACATCGGGGATGCGACGCGCACCGTGCGGGGCGAGTTCCGCTGCTTCCTCAACCACGTCGCGGTCAGCGCGCGGTGCGAGGCGCTCGGCCTGCCGCCCCTCGTGCCCATCCTGTGGAAGAAGCCCACGAACAAGCCGAACGCCTTCCTCGGCTCGGGCTTCCTGCCGAGCAACGGCTACGTGACGCTCGACTGCGAGCACATCCTGCTGTTCCGCAAGGGCGGCAAGCGGAGCTTCGCGGCGAAAGACCCGCTGCGCCAGGCGAGCGCGTTCAGCAAGGCGGAGCGCGACGCGTGGTTCACGCAGGTGTGGCAGGTGCGTGGCGCCCGGCAGAACGGGCAGGCCAGCTTCCCGGAGGAGGTGCCCCACCGGCTGGTGCGCATGTTCAGCGCGCTCGGCGACGCGGTGCTCGACCCGTTCGCGGGCACGGGCACGACGCTGCGCGTGGCGCGCGCCCTCGGGCGCAAGGCGCTGGGCTGCGAGGTCGCGCCGGCGCTGCGGGACCCGTTCGATGCCCGGATGGACGCGCCGGACCCGGACGAGGTCCTCGACGCGCTCCTCGCCCGGTACGACTAGTTCCGGCCGAGGCGGCGGTCCGGGGCGCGCGGCCGGCATGCGAAGCCGACCTCGACGCCGACCGGCACGCTCCGGCGCTTCGGGGGCAGGGCCTCGATGAGGGCGCAGGCGCGGTCGAAGTCCGCCGGCCGGGGCTCGAGGAGGAGGGCGCGGAGGGCGGCGCGGACCTGCTCGACGTCGGTGGGCTGCATGGACCTGCCTCGCTGCGGGCGGGCTTGAACTCCGTTTGCGAGGCCTCGAAGGCCGCGTTGTCACCGCGGTGACAAGCTCGCCCGGCGCGCGGCCGTTGCGGGCGGTTCTCCCGTGCTGGCCTGGCCCGGGGACCCGTTGTTCCCCTTTCAGCGCACCACCCGGCGACCGGCAAGGCTTGTACATCCTGCAACCACACTCGGTGGTGCCAAGGCCGGCCGCGCTGCGGAGCGCGTCGCCTGCCCCACGCACGCCCCCAAGGTGCTGACCGCCCCGGGCCGGAGCGACCCTGACAACCGCGTCGCGACGGCCCCCGGCGGGGTAGCGCTCCTTTTCGCGCGCCATCACGGCGTGACCGCGCACGCATCGCGCAGGTTCGGCAGGTCGCACGCGGCCACGTACACCCACACGCCGAAGGCGAGGCCGACCAGGCCGGCGACCGCGACGACGACGCCCTGCTGGCGTTGCGGCCCCTGCGCCTTGGCGAAGACCCACAAGCCGAGGCCGCTGGCGAGCACGCCGAGGAACGGGAGGAGCGTGCTCACGAAAGCGAGGATGCCCCCGACGATGAGGTGCGTGCGGTAATCGGCAGGAGGCGCCGCGGGCGGGGGGAGGGCGGCGTGCGTGGGCGGCGCGAGCGGCGCGGGCTGCGCGAGGTCGGGCGGGGGCTCGAGCGACGGGCTCGGCGCCAGCTCCAGTCCGCACGCCTCGCACGCCTTGGGCCACGTGGGCAGCGTCGCGCCGCACCGGGGGCATTGCACGCGCGGGCAAGGCGGGCGCGCCGCTTGGCCCTGCCGGTCGGAACATCTTTGGCGGGGCCTTGCCTTCCGGCCGCGCGCACCCGTGGTCTAACGGTATGACTCCAGCCTTCCAAGCTGGTTGACCGGGTTCGACTCCCGGCGGGTGCATCGCGCCATCGGCCCGGCGGGCGGTCCGTGCTGACCGCACACCCCCCGGTTCTCGGAGCAGGAAACCCACCCAAGGGATCCCGGGACAGGAGCTTACCACAAGCGACCGTCTGCCTCCCGCGAGCCTCTTGAGGCGAGCGCGTTCGCGCTCGCCGCGATGCGTTCCTGGTGTTGCCCGCAAAGCTTCATGCCGCCCGCGGCGAGCAAGCCGTGTGAACGCATGCTCCGCCTCCTCGAATGGAAGCTCCTCCTCCTCGTGGGCGTGTACTTCATCAGCGTCGGCCTGCTGAGCCCGACCCCGGGCAGCGCGCCCCCGCCGGAGCTCCACGCCGTGGCCCCGCCCGCCGCGCACGCCGCGCCCGGGCCGCCCACGGCCAGCCCCGCGAGCACGCCCCCCGCGCCCGCGCCGCAGCCCGCGGCGCAGCCGGGATTGCTGGGCAGCTTGCCGCCCATCCACAAGCCTTAATGGGCGCGGCTGGCATCGCGCCGCGATGGCCACGAAGGAGGCGATGGACAAGCTCCGCGCCGTGCTCGACTACATCCCGGAGGAAGCCGCGCGCCGGCTGCCCGGGGACGACCAGGACGACTA
>JAIVGT010000011.1 GCA_020201485.1 Halobacteriales archaeon | reverse complement strand
ACAAGGCCCAGCTCGTCCCGCCCTACACGTACAAGGCCGTGGGCCTCGACGACGTCCGCTTCGTGCCGCTGCAGGGCACGGCGGACATGAGCCCGCGCGACATCCTGGCCCGGCATCCGAAGGGCACGGCCTACGCCCATCTCGTCGGCGGGCAGGCCCCCCTCCTCCTCGACAGCCAGGGCCAGGTGCTCAGCTTCCCGCCCATCATCAACGGCACGCTCACCACCGTCACCGAGGCCACGACGGACGTGCTCGTGGACGTGACGGGCACGGAGGAGCGCGCCGTGGCCAAGGCCCTGAACATCGTGGCCGCGCACCTGGCGGAGATGGGCGGCAAGGTGCAAGCGGTCCGGATCCTCGAGGGCAAGAGGAAGGTCGTGAGCCCGGACCTCGCTCCGGAGAAGCGCACGATGAGCCCGATGCGCGCGAACCTCCTGCTCGGCCTGGCGCTGAAGCCGGCGGAGATGGCCAAGGCCCTGCAGCGCATGGGCCACGGCGCGAAGGTCCATGCGGGCAAGCTCGCGGTGGAGGTGCCGGCCTTCCGGAACGACGTGCTGCACGAGGTGGACCTCATCGAGGACGTGGCCGTCGGCCACGGGTACGCCAACTTCCCCTACGAGAAGCCGCGCGCCGTGACCTACGGGCGAGCCCTGCCCGTGGAGGCGCAGGCGGCGAAGGCGCGCGAGGTCCTGCTCGGCCTGGGGTTCACCGAGGTCATGACGCTGAGCCTGACGAGCGAGCGCCAGGACTACGACGCCCTCGGCTTCGAGGCCGGCCTGCCGCACGTGCGCGTCCGCAACCCCATCACGGAGGAGCACACGATGGTGCGCGCCACGCTCCTCGGGGCGCTCCTGGCCACGCTCGAGAAGAACGTGCACCGCGACTACCCGCAGCAGGTGTTCGAGGTGGGCGATGTCGTGCAGGTGCGCGATGGCTTGCCGGCGAACGTGCGCGCCGCGGGCTGGGTCAAGGCGCACAGCAAGGCCGGGTTCAGCGAGGCGAAGAGCATCGCCATGGCGCTCGTGCGCGACCTGCGGCTCGACGCGGAGGTGCAGCCGTTCGAGGCCGGGCCGTGCATCCCGGGCCGGTGCGCCGCGCTCGTCGCGCCGGGCAGGGACGACAAGGGCGTCATCGGCTGGTTCGGCGAGCTCCACCCGCGCACGCTGGAGGCGTTCAAGATGACGCAGCCCGCCATCGCCATGGAGCTGCGCCTGGACGCGGCTCCGCTCCAGGAAGCCTGAGCCGGGACGCGCGCCGCTGTCCGAAGCCGAAAGCCTCATGCCCGCTGGCGCCGAACATCCTCCGATGCCGGACGACTGGGCGAAGGAAGCCGAGCAGCTGGTGCGCAGCGTGGAGCAGCTCGGGAAGGAGCTGGGCGCGCTCGCGGACGAGGCGCGCAAGCTCGCCCAGGCCCAGGCCGAGGCGCAGGCCAAGGCGCTCATCCAGATGTACCTCCCGCCGGAGCGGCAGGAGGACGCGTGGCGCGTGTGGCAGCGCAGCGAGCGCATCGCGGGCACGGTCGCCGATTGGGCGGCGCAGCAGGGACCCTGGGCATTGGCCATCAAGCTCTGGCCCGAGGTGAAGTCCGCGGTGGAGGACGAGATGCGCCGCATGCGGGGCGGAGCCGGCAGCGCGGCCAGCCCGCCGTCAACGTGACGCGCCACCGGGGATCGTCCCGGAAGGCGCATGGGCGCGCGGCCCGTTCGCGCCAGCATGGCCAACATGCTCGACCTCACCCCCGCCGGAGCCGTCGCCGGCCTGCACCGCGTCGACGACACCGGCACCATCCGCGGCCTGGAAGCGCACCGCGGCGAGGAGCTGCTCCTCGTCCGCGTCCCGGCCGGGCTGGACGACGTGCAGCGCTGGGCCCAGCAATGGGCGAACGAGCTGGCGCAGCGCGCCGCGGCGAAGCGCCCCGACCTGGAGGAGCAGGCAGCGAAGGTCGCCCGGCAGTGGAACCTCGACGAGGCGAAGGCGCGCGAGCTCGTGCGCCGCGCCGTCCAGGGCGTGGAGGAGGCGGCGCGCCTCGCCCCCCAGGACCCGGCGAAGGCGGCGCAGGCCATGGCCGACGGCGTGCGCGGCATGCGCGGGCCGGCCTCGGAGCTCGCGAAGCAGGCGCAGGCGCACACCGATGCGAACGCGAGCAGCGTCGCCGGGAGCATGCGCGGCGGGCTGAGCGGGTACACGCAGCGGGCCGTGCCCGAGGAGCTGCGCATCCCGACCACGGCGCCGCCCGAGGTGCGCCGCGAGGCCGAGGACGAGCTGAAGGCGGTGCGCCAAGCCGCGCAGGCCGCGAAGGATCCCACGCTCCAAGGCAAGAAGCCGTCGTGGGAGCCGGGCGAAGGCGGGCCCTGAGCCGCGCGATGCGCCGATCGGGGAGCCCCGATTCGCAGGCTTGATGCCCCGCGCGCGCCCATCATGCGCGTGGCGCTGACCGGGGCCGCGTTCCTCACCGACCTCGCCCTCGTCATCACCGTCGCCGCGGTCGCCACGCTCATCTGCCACCGGCTGCGCCAGCCCGTCATCGTGGGCTACCTCCTGGCCGGCGTGCTCATCAGCCCGGCCGGGCCGCTGCCCACGGTCGACGCGGCGGAGCTGGGCACGCTCGCCCAGCTCGGCATCGTGTTCCTCATGTTCGGCATCGGCCTGGAGTTCCGCCTCCAGCGCCTGGCGCGCGCCGGCTGGCCGGCCATGGGCGCAGCGCTCGCCGGCCTCGGCGCGTTCTTCCTCGCCGCCCTCGCCCTGGGCCGCTTCCTCGGGTGGAGCGCGGGCGATGCCCTCGTGCTCGGCGCCGTGCTCGGCATCAGCAGCACGGTCATCGCCGCGAAGGCCATGCACGAGCGCGGCGCGACCGGGCAGCGCTGGCACGAGCTGGCGCTGGCCATCCTCATCGCGCAGGACGTGCTCGCCGTCGGCATCCTCGCCCTGCTCGGGAGCAAGCCGAGCGGACTGGACGTGCTCGACGTGCTGGGCGAGTTGGGCCGGCTCGCGACCTTCGCCATCATGGCCCTGGTCCTGGGCCTGCTCGTCGTTCCGCGGCTCGTGAACCGCCTGGCGCGGGAGCGCGCGGACGAAGTCCTCATCGTGACGCTGGCCGCGCTCGCCGTCGGCGTCGCTGTGCTGGCCTTGCTCCTCGGCTTCAGCCCGGCGCTGGGGGCGTTCCTCATCGGCGCCGTGGTGGCGGAGGCGAGCGAGGCGTGGGTCGCGGAGCGGCGCATCCTGCCCCTGCGCAACCTGTTCACCGCGGTGTTCTTCGTCAGCATCGGCACGCTCCTCGACCCGGACGCCCTCCTGGCGAACTGGCGGCTCATCGCCGCGCTCGGCCTGCTCACGGTCACGCTGAAGGTCGCGGTTCACTTCCTCGCCGGGGCGCTCCTCGGCGCGCGGCCGCGCGACGCGTTCAAGGCCGGCCTGGCCGTGGCGAACGTCGGCGAGTTCAGCTTCGTCATCGCCGGCCTGGCGACGGGGGCGCTGGCCGCGGTCGTGCTGCCGGCCACGGTCGCGCTCGCCATCGGCAGCGCGCTCTGGGCCCCGTACCTGGTGAAGCACGGCGACGCCCTCTGGGCCTTCGGGGAGCGCCGCGTGCCGCGCAGCGCGCAGGAGCGCTTCCGCGCCTACGAGCATCGCGCCCGGGCGCGCCTGCAGCGCGCGCGCCTGCCGGCGGAGCTGCGCCATCGCGCCACGCGCACCGGCATGAACGCGGCCGCGGTCGTGCTCCTCCTCCTGGCGACGAGCGGCGCGAGCCAGGCGTTCGCCTCCTGGGTGAGCGTGGGCGGGCTGACCGACCGCAGCCTCATCATGCTCCCTTGGCTCGGCGGCGGCATCCTGGCGTTGCCCTTCGCCTTCAACGCCGCGCGCGCAGCGGCCGGGCAGCACGCGCCGGCGCGCGCCCGGGCCAGCGCCGGGCTGCTCCTGGGCACGGCGGCCATCGTGTGCAGCGCCTTCCTCGTCGCCGGGCCGTTCGCCATGCGCGCCCTGCCCCCGCTGCCCCTCCTCCTGCTCCTCCTCGCGGCGTTCCTCGGGGCGGGCGTGCTGCTCTGGGAGAGCGTGAGCCTGCTGCACGGCCGGGTCGAGCAGGCGTTGGAGGACGCGCTCGGCGGCCTGGCCCAGGGCGAGGAGCGCCGCGCCGTGCTGGAGCAGCTGCGCGCCGAGTACCGCGCCGGGGCGCAGGTGGAGACGGCGCGCGTCCAGCCGGACACGGCCGCCGCAGGGAGCACGCTGCGCGCGCTGAACCTGCGCGCGCGCACGGGCGCGACCCTGCTCGCCGTGCAGCGCGGCGGGCGCACCTTGGTCAACCCCGGCCCGGACTTCGTGCTCATCACCGGCGACGCGCTCGTCCTGCTCGGCGAGCCGGCCCAGCTCGACACGGCGCGCGCCGCGCTCAGCGAGGCCCCGCGCTGGGAGGAGGCGGAGCAGCCGGGCATGGCGCGCATCCAGCTCCGCGCCGGCTCGCCCCTCGTCGGCCGGACCATCGCCGAGGGCAGGCTGCGCGAGCGCACGGGCACGACCATCATCGCCGTGCTGCGCGGGCCGGAGCGCTTGGCCAGCCCCGGCCCGGGCCTCGTCCTCCAGGAGGGCGACGCGCTCGTCGTCATGGGCGCGCTGTCGGAGCTGCGCCGCGCCGAGGACCTCGCCGGGCCGGAGCCGGCTTCCGCGCCGGTCTCGGGCGCGTCGCCGACGCACGGCGCGGAGCGACCAAACGCTTAAATCTTGGGCCAAGGATGCGCGCCCCGCCCCAGCCCCGCTGGGAGGTTGTTTCCGATGGCCTACGACATCGCTGTTGTCGCCCCCGCCGCTGGGCTCGCCGCTGGCGTCCTCGCCCTCGCCGTCGCGGGCGCGCTCGCCGCCAGCATCCGCCGCGCCCCGGCCGGCGACGCGAAGATGCGCGAGATCAGCCAGGCCATCGCTGAGGGGGCCATGGCCTTCCTCAAGCTCGAGTACCGCAACGTCGCCGTCTTCGCCGCGGCCGTGGCCATCGTCTTCGCCCTCGTCGGCTTCGGCGTGCGCGACAACTTCTGGTTCGCCACCTCCGTCGGCTTCGTCTTCGGGGCCGGGTTCAGCGCGCTGGCTGGTTTCCTGGGCATGCGGGTCAGCACGATGTCGAACGTCCGCGTGGCGGAAGCCGCGCGCACCGGCATGAAGCCGGCCTTGAGGCTGGCGGTGCGCGCCGGGGCTGTGAACGGCTTCGCCGTCGTCGGCCTGGGCATCCTCGGCCTGTCGCTGTTCTATCTGCTGTGGAAGGGCACGGGCGTGCCCACGCAGACCATCCCCCTCTACCTCGTCGGCTTCGCCTTCGGCGGCTCGCTCATGAGCCTGTTCGCCCGCGTCGGCGGCGGCATCTACACGAAGGCGGCCGACGTCGGCACCGACCTCGTGGGCAAGGTCGAGGCCGGCATCCCCGAGGACGACCCGCGCAACCCGGGTGTCATCGCGGACAACGTCGGCGACAACGTCGGCGACTGCGCCGGCATGGGCGCGGACCTGTTCGAGACCTACGCCGTCACGCTCATCGCCACCATGCTCCTCGCCGCCAGCGCGTCGGTCTTCGTCCGCCCCGGCTTCGGCGAGATCGCCGTGCTCGCCCCGCTCCTCCTGGGCGCGGTCGCGGTCGTGGCCAGCGCCATCGGCCTGTTCGCCATCCGCCTGCCGGCGAGCGGCAACATCATGAACGCGCTCTACCTGGGCATCCTCGCGACGTGCGTGCTCGCGGCCATCGGTTTCTACGTGGTCGTGGTCACGATGCTCGCCCTGCCCATCCAGCTCTACTTCGCCAGCCTGGTCGGCCTCGCCATCACCCTCGTGCTCATCTTCGTCACCGACTTCTACACGAGCAAGTCCTACCGCCCGGTCAAGAGCATCGGCGAGGCCACGACCACGGGCGCGGCCACGGTCATGATCCAAGGCCTGGCCGTGGGGCTGGAGAGCGTCGTCATCCCCGCCATCACCATCGTCGGCGGCATGACCCTGGCCTACATGCTCGGCGAGAGCGTGTCCGCCGGCCTGGGCCTGTTCGGCATCGGCATCGCGGCGGTGGGCATGCTGAGCGTGACCGGCATCGTCGTCACCATCGACACGTATGGCCCGGTCACGGACAACGCCGGCGGCATCGCGGAGATGGCCGGCCTGCCCAAGGACGTGCGCAGGATCACCGACGCCCTCGACGCCGTGGGCAACACGACGAAGGCGACGACGAAGGGCTACGCCATCGGCAGCGCGGCGCTCGCCGCCCTCGTGCTGTTCGCCGACTTCGTCGAGCACGCGAACCAGGGCCTGCCCACGCCGTTGAACTTCAGCATCCAGAACCCGGGCGTGCTCGCCGGCATGCTCCTCGGCGCGGCCGCGGTGTTCCTGTTCGGGGCCCTGGCCATGGTCGCGGTGGGCAAGGCGGCCCAGGACGTGGTCGCCGAGGTGCGCCGCCAGTTCCGCGAGCACCCCGGCATCATGAAGGGCACGGAGCGCCCCGACTACGCGCGCTGCGTGCAGATCGTCACGAAGCGCGCGCTGAAGGAGATGGCCGCCCCGGCGCTCATCGCCGTCGGCGCGCCCCTCGTCGTCGGCTTCCTCCTCGGCCCGCTTGCTCTGGGCGGCCTGCTCATCGGCGTCATCGTCGCTGGGCTTGTCACGGCCCTGTTCATGGCCAACGCCGGCGGCGCGTGGGACAACGGCAAGAAGCTCATCGAAGACGGCATCCACGGCGGCAAGGGCAGCGACGCGCACAAGGCCGCGGTCGTGGGCGACACGGTCGGCGACCCGCTCAAGGACACCGCCGGCCCGGCCATCAACCCGCTCATCAAGGCCATCAACACCATCAGCGTCATCTTCGCCGGGCTCGTCGTGCAGTTCCACTGGCTGCGCTTCTGACGGGGGAGCTTCGCCGCTCGGTCGCTCCCGCTCGCTCAGCGCTCGCCCGCTCGCTCCGCTGGGCGAAGACCCGCGAAACGGTCGCGGCGGCCAGGAACGCGACCACAGGGCCGTCCCACAAACTAGGCGGCGCGCCGGCCGCGCGGAAAGAACGTCGGGTGTGCGCTCCTTGCCATCATCGCTCCACGCTGCGCGCTGCGCCGCGCTCGCCTCCGTCCTGCTCGCCACGGCCCTGCCCGGCCTCGCGGGCTCGCCCGGCCCCACCGGCGCGCTCCCGATGGGCGCGATGCTGTTCCGGGCGGGCGACGCGCCGCCGCTCCTCGCCGTGCCGTTCGACCTGGCCGAGCTCGGCGGGCCTGGCGTCGCCGCGGCAGCCCGCGCCGCAGCGCCGCACGCGCAGCCGGCCGTGCTCTTCCCCATCGCGCCCTGGCAGGGCACGGCCCAGCTCCCGGTGCCCGTCTCCGGCTACGGCGCGCTCCTCGGCTTTCCCGGCCTCGTCCTCAACCCGGGCAAGCGCAACGTCACCGTCGAGCTGCGCGTGCCCGACCTCGGGCTCGCCTACCGCGAGGTCGTGACGCCCGGCCACGGCGCGTGGCTCATGGCGTTCGCGCGCGGCGGGTCGGGCGGCATCCGCGAGGCGACGGTCGAGACGTGGGCCTTGGACGGGAACTTCCTCGGCGGCCTCGGCCTGCGCGGCTCGATGCGCATCGTGGCGACGGAGACGGCGGACGCGCTGGGCTGGCCGGCAGGTCCTCCGCCCACCGGCGACAAGCTCGCCCCGCACCTCGCGGTCATCGTGCGCAACCTGCAGGGCTCCGACTGGACGTTCGTCGCCGGGAGCCAGGCGGTCGTGAGCGGCGTGATGGTCCCGCCCCTGCCCGGCCCGGGCGAGGCCCTCGCCGTGTGCAACGGCTGGGGCGCGGCGGCGCAGGGCTCCGTGGCCCCGGAGCCGGGACGCGTGCCGTGCCAGCCGGCGGCCGCGTTCGTCGAGGGCGAGGACGTCGTCTTCAGCCTCGTGCCCCCGCTCACGGAGTGGTACCTGTTCGCCGTCCCCGCGGCCCTGCCCGAGGCCCTGGCGCACCCGACGCGCATCGCCGTCGCCCCGGGCGGCGTGGTGCTGGACGCGGTGCCGGTCATGCAGGCGGACCTGACCCTGCGATGAGGCCACCGGGCAAGCGGCCAAGGAGCCCTCGGCCAAGTCCGCTCCTCCGGGAAGGTTCAGGGCAAGGCCGCGCGGATGCACCCTGAGCCTCCATGCCCGCGACCAGCACCGCCACTGCGAGCCCGTCCGGCCTCGCCCGCCTCATCGGCATGCTGCCCCAGGGCCTGGAGCTGACGGACGCGGAGTGGTGGCCCCGGCACCGCGGCATCCTCGCCGTGCTCTGGGCGCACGTCCTCGCCTTGCCCCTGTTCGGCCTGTCCATGGGCTACACCCTGGAGCACAGCCTGCTCGAGGGCTCGCTCGTCGCGGCGTTCGCCGTGGCCGCGAGCTGGAGCCGGGTCCCGCGCCGCATGCGCAGCGCCATCGCCAGCATCGGCCTCGTCACGTGCAGCGCCCTGCTCGTGCACTTCAGCGGCGGCTACATCGAGGCCCACTTCCACTTCTTCGTCGTCCTCGCCATCATCGCCCTGTACCAGGACTGGGTGCCGTTCGGCATCGCCGTCGGCTACGTCGCCGTGCACCACGGCCTCATGGGCAGCCTCGACCCCCGGAGCGTGTACAACCACTTCGACGCCGTGGCCCACCCGTGGACGTGGGCCCTCGTCCACGCCTCCTTCGTGCTCGCGGAGAGCGTGGCCATCCTCGTCTTCTGGCGGCTCAACGAGGACGCGCGCGCCCGCACCGACCAAGTGCTGCAGAGCGCGGGCGAGGGCATCCTCGGCGTGGACCGGAGCGGGCGCATCACCTTCGCCAACCCGGCGGCCGCGGAGCTGCTCGGGGCGAGCGTGCCCCGCCTCTCCGGCCTGGAGCTCGACCACGCGCTGCGCGCCAGCCCGGGCCAGCGGGCCGAGCTGCTGGGCGCGGTGCGCGCCGCGGAGCCGGCGCACGGCATGGACCTGCTGCTGCGCCGCGCGGACGGCAGTGCCGTGGCCACGGACTGGGTGAGCAACCCCATCCGGCGCGGGGGCGAGGTGCAGGGCGCGGTGCTGAGCCTGAAGGACGCGACGCTGCGCCGCGAGGCGGCGGAGCTGCTGGCGAAGCAGAAGGACAGCGCCGAGGCCGCGGCCCGGGCGAAGAGCGAGTTCCTGGCGAACATGAGCCACGAGATCCGCACGCCCATGAACGCCGTCATCGGCATGACGAGCCTGCTGCAGGACACGCCGCTCACCCCGGAGCAGCACGAGTACGTGGAGACGATCCGGGGCGGGAGCGCCAGCCTGCTCACCGTCATCAACGACATCCTCGACTTCAGCAAGATCGAGGCGGGCAAGCTCGACCTGGAGCACGCCCCGTTCAACCTGCGCACCGTGGTCGAGGAGACGGCGGACCTGGTCGCGGTGCGCGCCGCGGAGAAAGGCCTGGAGCTGGCCTGCCTCCTCGACGAGGGCATGCCGCGCATGTTCGTCGGCGACGCCGGCCGCATCCGGCAGGTCCTGCTCAACCTGCTGAGCAACGCCGTGAAGTTCACGGAGCGGGGCGAGGTCGTGGTCGCGGTCAGCGCGGCGCAGGCGGGCGAGGGGCCCCGGCACGAGGTGCGCTTCGAGGTGCGCGACACGGGCGTGGGCATCGCCCCGGAGAAGATGGACCGCCTGTTCAAGTCCTTCAGCCAGGTGGACAGCAGCGTGACCCGCACGCACGGCGGCACGGGCCTGGGCCTGGCCATCAGCAAGCGGCTCAGCGTGCTCATGGGCGGGACCATCGGCGTGAGGAGCGAGCCGGGCAAGGGCTCGACGTTCCACTTCACCATCTCCGCCGACGCCCTGCCCGAGGTGCCGCACGCCGATCGGCCGGACCCGGAGCTGAAGGGCCTGCGCGTGCTCATCGTGGACGACAACGACACGAACCGGCGCATCCTGGAGCTGCAGTGCCGGTCGTGGGGCATGGTCCCGCGCGCCGCGGCGAAGCCGCAGGAGGCCATCGCCTGGGTGCAGCAGGGCGACCCGTTCGACGTCGCGCTTCTCGACTACCAGATGCCGGCCGTGGACGGCGTGACCCTGGCGCGCACCCTGCGCCGGATGCCCGTCGCGCGCCCCTTCCCCATGCTCCTGCTGAGCAGCGTCGGCCGCCGCGCGCGCGACCTCGCCGGGAGCGAGGGCGAGTTCGCCGCCTACCTCGCGAAGCCGGTGAAGCAGAGCGCGCTCTTCGACGCCCTCGTCGGGGTGCTGCACGCGGGCTCGGCGCACGCCGCCGAGCCGGCGAAGCCGGGCCCGGCACCGCGCCGCAACCTGCGCGTGCTCCTCGTCGAGGACAACGGCGTGAACCAGAAGGTCGCGCAGAGGATGCTGCAGCGCCTGGGCGTGGAGCCCGACGTCGCGGCGAACGGCCTGGAGGCGGTGCGCGCCCTGGAGCGGCAGCGCTACGACCTGGTGTTCATGGACGTGCAGATGCCGGAGATGGACGGGCTGGAGGCGACGCGCGCCATCTGCCAGCGCTGGGGCCGCGGCGAGCGGCCGTTCATCGTGGCCATGACGGCGAACGCGCTGAACGGCGACCGCGAGCGCTGCCTGGAGGCGGGCATGGACGACTACATCAGCAAGCCGGTCGAGGGCAAGCAGCTCGCCGCCGCGCTCGACCGCTGCCCCGTCCCGGCGACGAACGCCGCCGCTCCCCGGCCCCGCGACGGCTGAGGCCGACGGCGCGACCCGGAGCGACCGCGCTCCGGACCTCCTTCTCCTCAGCGCCCTCCTCGGCCCGCAGCGGCGACGACCAAAACGGGCGGTGCGCACCGGCCCCGGCGGGGCGTGGAGGGTGCGCCGAACGACCCGGCCAGCGCTCCTGCCCTTGCGCCCGCCGTGGATGCTCCTCGCGCCGCTCGCCGGGCTCGCCGCCCTCGCCGTCGCCCTGGCGCTGCCGCCCCTCGCCGGCGGGGCGCTCCTCGGGCTCGCCGGGGCCGGCGTCGCTGGGCTCCTGGCGCGCCGCGCGACGCGCGACGGGGCAGCGCTGGCCGAGGCGCGGGGCCGGGGCGAAGAGGCCGCCGCCCGCCTGGCCGCGCTGCTCGACGGCGCGCCGCAGGCCATCGTCGGCCTCGACGCCGAGGGGGCCATCGTGGCCTGGAACGCCAGCGCCCAGCGGCTGTGCGGCTTCCTCCCGAAGGAGGTGCTCGGCCGGCCGGTGATGACGCTCTCGCCGAAGGACCTCGACGACGTCGTGCCCCAGGCCCTCCAGCGCTTGCGCCACGGCGCGCGCGTCGCGGAGCTGCACACGGTGTGGAAACGCCGGGACGGCAAGCGCATCGAGGTCGCGCTCCGCGCGAGCGCCGTCCGCGACGGCGCGGGCCGCATCGTGGGCCTGACCCTGGTCGGCCGCGACACGACCGCGGTCGAGGACGAGCAGCGGCAGCGCGGGCAGGAGCTGGCGGAGGGGCGGCGCGAGGCCCAGCGCCTGCGCGACGCGGTGCGGCGCGCCGAGGAGGGCGGGGCGGGCGCGGCCCAGGCCCTGGCCCAGGCCATGGAGGAGCTCGCCACAGCCCGGAAC
>JAIVGT010000159.1 GCA_020201485.1 Halobacteriales archaeon | reverse complement strand
GCGCGGACCGCTCGCCGGAGAGCAGCCTGCCGCAGGCGGCGCACGTCCGCGCGGTGCGCGCGGCCATGCAGGTGGCTGCGCGGGCGGGGACAAGCGTGTTCTTGCGCGCGCCGCGTAGCGTGTCAGCGGCGGAGCGTTCCGCGCTCGGCGCTCGCGGGCAGCGCCTCGCGCTCCACGCTCATTCCAGCGTCGCGTGCCGCTTGCGCATGCTCTCCTCGGTCTCGCCGCGGCGCGCCATGAGCTCCGCCACCACGCCATCCACGAACAGCGTCGCCGCGGTCTCGAACAGCGTGCCGAGCGGGGCCAGCTCCTTGCGCGGCGAGCCGGGCGCGGGCAGGAGCACGACGATGTCCGCGTTCTGCGCCACGGTGGAGTCGGGCGCGCTCGTGATGACGGCGATGCTCGCCCCCATGCCGCGCGCGAGCTGCGCCGTGAGGGCGACGGCGAACGTCTCGCCCGAGCCGCTGAACAGCACGACGAGGGTGTCGCGGTCCACGGGCGGGGTGGTGGTCTCGCCCACGACGAAGCTGCTCAGGCCGAGGTGGTGCAGGCGCACGGCGAACATGCGCGCCACGAGGCCCGACCTGCCGCGGCCGAACGTGATGACCTTCTGCGAGGCGAGGATGCGCTGCACCAGGCCCTCGACCTGCTCCGCGGGCACGGTGCGCACCATGCGCTGCACCTCGCGCAGGATGTAGTCCCGTGCTTCCTCGGCGCGCGGAGCGGCCGACGGGGGGGCGATGTCTCCCGAGGCCGCGGAGCGCGCTTCGCCGTCCCGCCCGCGCGGCCTCGCCTTGGCCATCAGGAATCCTCGTGCTGCACCGGGCCCCCGCCGACGCCGCGCCGCTCCAGCATGCGCTCGATGTGGATCTTCATGAACATCGCGTCGTGCTCGATGATGGGGCTGTTGCTGATGATGGTGACGTCGTAGTCCTGGTCCAGGATGACCTCGACCAGCTTGTCGAAGTCCAGGTCGCCCTTCTTGATGGGCACGTGGTGCAGCTCGCTGCCGTTGCTGTACGTGATGCCGGTGAAGTACGTGTACCAGTTGCTCATCTTCAGCGGCTCGAACTTGTCGAAGACCTCCTGGAAGTCGGCGGTCGTCTTCAGGCCGCCGTTCGTGCGCGCGTGCACGTGGCCGAAGTCGATAACGGGCACGACGCCCGAGACCTCCTGGCACATCGCCAGCACCTCGTCCAGGTCGCCGAAGGTCTGCTGCTTGCCCATGACCTCCAAGCCGAGCTTGACCTTGAACTTCCCCTCCTCGAAGTATTGCAGGATGGCTTCCAGGGAGCCCACGGCCTTCTTCAGGGTCTCCTTCTTCGTCAGCGAGGTGTAGAAGCCCGGATGGCACACCACGACGTCGCTGCCCAGGAGGTCGGCGACGCGCGCGGTGAGCGTGATCTTGTCGATGCTCTTCTGCACGATCTTGTCGTCGTCGGCGGCGAGGTTCGTGTAGTACGGGGCGTGCGCGCTGATCTTCACGCCCAGCTCCTTCGCCAGGGTCCCGACCTGCTTCGCGTACTCGTCGTCCATGCGCACGCCGCGCACGAACTGCAGCTCCATGGCGTTCAGGCCCAGCTCCTGGCAGTGCTGCACGCCTTCGAGGGGCGTGCGGCCTTTGCAGGACAGTGGGACGCCGGCGGGGCCGATCCAGAGCATCGGGCGCGGCAAGCGGTTGCGGTTACTTAATGGCTTGCGGGTCGGGCGAGCGGCGCGGGCGCGGCTTCGCTCCTTGCACCGGCCGGGCGGGGACGGCCGGGCTCACGCGTGCGGGGGCAGCCGGTCGCGGATCTCGCGCAGGAGCGCCACGCTTTCGTGCGTGTTGACCTCGACGCGGCCGATGCCCTGCTCGACGCGGCCGAAGCCCTCGTCGAGCTTGGCCCCGAGGCGCTCCACCTGGAACCGGGATGCGGCGACGAGGCCGAAGACGACCGTCCCGGCGAAGGACACGATGGCGAGGAGGACGCCGAGGTCGCCCCACCAGCCGAGCACCTCGCCGGCGAGGGCGATGCCGAGGAGCACGAGGCTGAGCGCGACGCCCACCACGCCGACGACGAACCAGCGGTCCACGCGCACCACGCCATGGAATGCGACGCTCGCGGCCATAACGGTTGCGAGGAGGACCGTCCCCGGGGATGCTGTCCTCCCCCATCGGCGCGAACCGCCGGAGGAGCCCGCCCGTTGTTCTCGTACGTGAACAAGGACGTGAACAAGGACGTGAACAAGGCCGCGCAAGCGCGGGTGAGCACGCTTAAGGGACCTCCGCGCGCTCCGCCCCCGTGGCCCAGCTGCGCCGCGACCTCGGCCTGTTCAGCGCCACCGCCCTCATCGTCGGCAGCATCGTGGGCAGCGGCATCTTCTTCGGCCCGCAGCGGGTCGCGGAGCTCGCGCCGTTCGGGCTCACCATCCTGCTCGTCTGGCTCGTGGCCGGCGTCCTGAGCCTGCTCGGAGCATTGTGCATCGCCGAGCTGGGCGCGGCCCTGCCGGAGAGCGGCGGGCAGTACGTGTACATCCGGCGCGCCTTCGGCGACCTGCCCGCGTTCCTCAACGGCTGGAGCAGCCTCGTCGCCGGCAAGGGCGCGGCCATCGCGGCGGTGGCGGTCGCGTTCGGCACGTTCCTCCAGCTCGCCCTGCCGAACCCGCTCGGCCCGCCGCTGTACGCCGTCCTGCTCATCGCCCTGCTCACCGCCATCAACGTGCGCGGCGTGAAGCAGAGCGGCCTCGTGCAGAACGCCAGCACCATCCTCAAGGTCCTCGGCCTGGGCGCGGTCATCGCCGTCGGCCTGACCGCGGGCACGCGCGGTGCTGGCCTCGAGCCTTTGCTCCCGCCGGGCGGCGTGCAGGCCTCGCTCCTCGCCGCGTTCGGCGTGGCCATGGTCCCGGCGCTGTTCGCCTACGACGGGTGGTACTTCAGCGCGCAGGCCGCGGAGGAGGTGCGCGACCCGGGGCGGAACCTGCCGCGCAGCATCGTCCTCGGCACGCTCACCGTCATCGTGCTCTACATGGTGACGAAC
>JAIVGT010000357.1 GCA_020201485.1 Halobacteriales archaeon | reverse complement strand
CGTTCATGTCACACCGCTATAAGCCGGTTGCGGCGGACGGGGGCGCGGACCCGCAATCGGTCAAGGTCGGCTTCCGCTGGCGCGGTTGGAGGATGGGAAGAAAGGCGCCCCTGCGCTGCCTCACTCGACGGCTTTCTGCTGGACGAGATTCTCGCCCCGGTCGATGACGATGCGGCACGGGATGGGGAGCTTCATGCGCGCCTTGCGCATGGCTTCCTTCGCGTGCGGGAAGGCCTCGGGCTTGATGCCGATGGTGAGCATGACCTGGCCCGGGTAGACGCGCGCCGCGGTGCCGATGGGCTTGCCGAAGCTCTGGCGCATGCCCTGCGACACACGGTCCGCGCCCGCGCCGCTGGCCTGCTTGTTCTCGCGCAGGATGTGGTGCGGGTAGGGCCTGATCTTCAGGTGGTAGCCGAGCGTGCCGGTGTGCTTCAGCAGCACGCGGTTCACGGCGATGCGGCACGCCTCGAGCGCGGTGTGGCGCACCTGCGCCTGCTCCGTGGCCACGAGGGAGAGCTGCACGGGGAACTTCGTGGACTTGTCGCCCATGTCGAACTGGGTGATGCGGCTGCCGGGCACGCCGCCGATGTACTCGCGGCGGGTGTACGACTGCTGCGTGATGTGACGGTACATCGAGCCCGGCTTGCGGGTCATGAGGTTCGACCGGGGTCCGGGAGCGTGCCAGCCTACTTAAACCCTCGCGCGCGGGCTACGCGCGGCGGGGCTCGGCCAAGCGGATCTCCACCCAGCGCAGGTAGTTCTTGAGGAGCAGCTTGGCCAGCAGCGTCGCGAACGGGACGCTCAGGCGGAGGTGCGCGTGGAGCACGGTCGCGCCCTTCGGGCCGGGGTCGAGGCGCACCTGGAGGAACCCTTGCGCGAGCGTCGGGTCGAACTGGCCGTACCAGCCGATGCCCGCCTTCCACGGCTTCTTCTTCGGGAACAGCTCGCGCGGGCCGGGCACGGTGGTGAGCGGGCTGAGGCGGACGTAGGCGCTGATGGTGCCGCGCCGCGGGTCGCGCTCGGCCAGCTTCAGCGAGTCCAGCTCCTGCGCGGCGCGCACGCACGCCGCGAACACCTCGGCCGCGGGCCGGTCGTAGGAGCGGGGCCGGAGCGCCTCGTCGCCGCTGCCTTCCACGGTCTCGGCCTCGCTCGGGCGCACGGCGGGCGCAACGATGCTGGCGGGCATGAAGTCACGCTTTGCGCGGCCGGCCGCGCTTCTTCGGTCCGTGCGCCGCGCCGTGCTCCGTCCGCCAGTGCAGCTTGGCCGCCGGGTTGTCGTTGAACACGGCCTGGCAGCCGTTGCAGATGTAGAACAGGACCTTGCTCACCTTGCGCGGCATCGGGGCGGCGCACCGCGGAAGGCCGGCATAAGCGTTTGGCACCTCACGCCGGCAGCGCGCCCGCCGGCGCTCCCGCCGGCCCGGCGGCGAGCGGCGGCGCCAGCTCGGCGAGCAGCGCGGGCGTGGGCGCGTAGTGCACGAGCTTCCACTCGCGCTCGCTCGTCACGAGCCCCGCTTCCCCGAGCCGGCCGAGCCACTTGCTCGCCAGCGGGGGCGAGATGCCGAGCGCGGCGCACACGTCGCGCTGCGCGCAGCCCGGGTGCTGGGCCACGAAGCCGGCGATGCGGCGCGCCACCTCGGCCTGGAGCACGCGCGCCGCCGGGGCTTGCCCGGTCGGGGCGTGGCCGTTGAGGAAGAACCGGCGATATTGACCGTCGCGGCGGGACACGATCATCTGGTCGCGCTCCATGCGCTGCAGGTGGTACACGGCCGTGCCCCAGCCCACCTTACCGGCGCGGCACACCTGGATGATGGACAGGCCGGGCTCGCGCTCCACGCTGCGGTAGATGCGCTCGCGCACCGCGTTGTCGAGGAGTTGGCTGCGCTTCAGCCGCGAGTACAACGGCAGGGCGAGGAGGAGCATGGCGCGGCGCACCGGCTCGATCTTCAGGGCCATGGCCCCGACCGCGGCGAGGCCGCCGACGACGGCGACCGGCGCGGCGTTGGCCGTGGTGAGGACGGGGTGGTCCTGCGCTCCCGCCGCCTGCGTGCGGTCGGTGCCGCGGTGCCCAGGGCCCAAGGAGACCAGGGGCAGGCCGGACGCGGCTTGGTCCACGCCGAGCTGCGGCAGGGCGGGCGTGGCCAGGCCGAGGCTCGTCGCGTCGCGCACGTCGGCGACGTCGGCGGCGGGCAGGGCGGGGGCGGCGAGGGGCACATCGGGGACCTGGGCCCGGGCGTCGATGCCTTGGGCGTGGAGGTCGGCGGGCACCGCCTGCGCGGAGACGGCGAGCAGGGCGAAGGCGCTGAGCATGAGCGCGAGGCCGATGCGGATGCGGGGAGCTTGCGTGTGCATGGGGCACCTGCGCCCTCCGGAGGTGGACCCGGTTCCTGCAGCCACGCCTCTGCGCGCGCCGGTATATGACGCGCTTGGATGTCTCCGTGAAACGAGAGTCGCCTCCGGCCCAGGCGCGCTGGCGCGCCGAGGCCCAGGTGCCCGCGGACCCCGCGCGGGCGCATGAAGGCCCGGCACGCCGCCCGGTTGTGCGACTCGCCCTGCCGCCGGCACGCGTCCGGTCGCGCGCACGCGCGCACGCGCACGTGCACGCGCGCGCGAAGCAACGAGCATTGCGCAATGCCGCATCCGAGCAAGGGCCAAGGGACCATGGCGCAATAATCCTCGGAAAACCAAGGGCTCGCGCACCCGGCCTTGAACATGCTCATTTCACGACCCGTCCAATCAACGGATACCTCCTCGTGGGAGAGCAGGTGTCGGTGCTCCGCATGCAACCCGGACGCAACAACACCATGAAGCGCAAGAAGTTGATCGCCCCGGCCGTCCTCGCCCTGTTCCTCGGCGCGGCCTGCCTCGTCGGGACCGCAGGCGCCCTCGATGCCGGCAGTTCGGCGAGCGGCGCGGTGGATGCCCTGTGGGGCTCCTACACCGGCGTGGACAGCCCGCCGCTGAGCGCGGACCAGGACCTCGACGGCGCGGCCCACACCGCGGCCAACGCGTATGCGGGGGCCGAGCTGACCC
>JAIVGT010000158.1 GCA_020201485.1 Halobacteriales archaeon | reverse complement strand
TCTGCATCCTGTTCGAGGGCACGACGTGCCTGCAGTACCAGTGCACGGCGAACTGCACGCCCACCTACCAGAACCGCTTCTTCCCCGAGCTGCGCGGCATCGAGCTGGAGCGCGTCTGCCCCCAGGGCGACAAGCCCCTGCCCGACGTCGCCTGCGCCTGCCCCACGATTCCGGCCCCGACGTTCGTGGCGCCCACGTCGCAGATCTACGTGCGCGGCCAGCCGACGGGCACCGCGAGCCCCATGCCCCTGCTCGTTCAGGGCCAGCTCAGCGTCGTGGCCAAGCCGGCAACGGGCAAGCAGGTCATCCTCACCGGGTTGAGCCAGACGGTGACGTCCGCCGTCGGCGTGAACGCCTCCCTCACGCTGAACAGCGCGAGCGTCCCGCGCGGCGTGCAGACTTTCCTCGCTCGCAGCATCGACGCCCAATCGTGCACCAGCCCCCAGGTCCGCCTCGACGTGTTCGTCGAGCAGCCCGTGCTCAAGACGTGGGCCCAGGCCCTGCGCGTCCAGGGCAACATCCCGCTCAACCTCGTGCTCGGCAGCGTGCCCGTCGCTCCCGCGGACACGCTGCGGGGCTCGGAGGACAGCGTCGTGGCCGACCCGCAGATGGCCGCGCCCCTCGCCCTCGTCGCGCACGCGCTCAGCGCCCAGGCCGAGCACGGCCCCGTCGCCGGCGCGGAGAACCTGCTCCACGCGGACGCGAGCGCCGGCTTGCTCGACGCGCAAGGCACGCTCGACCTCGCCGCGCTCTGCGCGGACCTCACCGGCCAGGCGGCGTGCGCCACGCTTCCCACGGTGCAGCTCGACCACGCCCTCCTCGAGGGCCAGGCGACCGCCGACATGCAGCTCATGACCGCGACCGGCAGCGCTGGCAGCGGCAAGCTCGTGGGCAAGGGCTTCACGGCCATCGGCGCGAACGGCGAGCGCCACAGCATCGACTCCTGCCCGCTCACGGCGCACGTCGCCGTGCTGCCCGGCGGCCCGAGCAACGACGTGCCCACGCCGGTCGCCTGCGTGACCACCATCGGCCCGCTCACCATCCAGTTCAGCGAGCTGCGCACCGCGGACCAGCCCCTGGCGCACGAGGCCTGGGCGGACGCGCTGCACATCACCGTCGCGCAGGGCCCGTTCGCGGGCGAGGTGCGCATCGGCTCGGCCTACGCCGGCATCAGCCTGGGCGGGGCGAGCCTGCTCCAGGGCCCGCCGACGACGCTGCGCCCCGACGACTTCGGCACGGGCGCGGACGCGCCGAGCGGCATCGGGCAGGGCCCGCTGCTCGCGGACGGCGCGTACAGCGGCGCGTTCGCCGGCGCGGACCGCGCGGATGCGTTCCGGGCGAGCACGGCCGCGGGCGAGAAGCTCAAGGTCACCCTCCTCCCGGCGCACAAGGTCGGCCTCGGCCTGAACCCGCTGCCCACGCTGCCCAACCCGGACGCGGCCCCGCGCCTCGTCCACATCGCCCTCTACGACCCGCTCGGCGTGCAGCGCGACACCTCGCTCGTCACCGCCCCGGCGGAGCGCGCCTCGGTCGAGATCAACGCGGACGTCGCCGGCGCATGGAGCATCGTGCTCACGCGCACCGACCACCTCGACGAGCCCGCGCCCTACACCGCGCTCATCGAGCACGTGGGCATGGCGTACGTGCCCGGCGACAACGGCCCGAGCGGCGACGCGCCCAGCCTGTGCGCCGGCGCGCTGGCCATGAACAACGCCGCGGTCGGGGCCATCCCGCCGGGCGACGACGCGGACAGCTACGTGGTGCACGTGACCGCGCCCGGCGCGCTGGTTGCGACGCTGGCCGTGCCCGACCCCGATGGCGCGGACCTGGACCTGGAGCTGCGCGCCGCGGGAAGCTGCAACCTCCTCGCGCGGAGCACGATGGGCAAGGACCCGACGCTGCCGAAGGGCACGCCGGACTCGCTCGTCCTGCAGAACCTGACGCCGGGAGACTACGTGCTGCGCGTCGTGCGCTTCAACGGCGTGGACGACTACGTGCTGAACGTGGTCGCGGTCAAGCCGGCGTGACGTGCTCCTGGACCCAGGCGGTGAGCTCGGCCTTGGGCACGGCCCCCACGACCATGTCCACCGGCTTGCCCTGCTTGAACAGGATGAGCGTGGGGATGCTCATGACGCCGAACTTCATCGCGTTGCGCGGGTTCGCGTCCACGTCGAGCTTGGCCACGGTCAAGCCGGGCACCTCCTGGGCGAGCTGCTCCAGGATGGGGCTGACGAGACGGCACGGACCGCACCAGTCGGCGTAGAAGTCCACGACGACGAGCGGATGCTCGGCCACGGTGCGGTCGAAGTCGCTGTCGGTGATGGCGACGGTGGAGCCCATTGCGTGGACCGAGGCCGGCCCGCTACTTAACGGCTCGGTGACGCGGCGGTGCCCGCTTCAGGTGCGGCGGAGCAAGGCGTAGCACGCCACGCCTCCGAGGCCCGCGAGCGCCAGGCCGAGCACGCCCGGGAAGAAGGGCACGGACGTGACCTCGACCTGGCAGTAATTGCCCACCTGCTGGCCGGTGCCGCTGTTCATGGCGACGACGGCGAACGTGGAGGTCGTGCCCGGGGTCGAGCCGGTGTAGGTGAACGTCGTCGCGCTCGGCGGGACCTGCGGGGTCAGCGGTGTGAACGAGCCGCCCACGCCCACGATGACTTGGTACCCGGTCACGTTCGGCAGGCTCGTCCAGGCGAGCGTGATGCTGCCGTCGGCATTCGCGGTCGCGGTGAGCGTGTCGATGCAACGCTGCTGTGCGGCTGCGGCCGGGCCAGCGCGAGCAGGGCGAAGAGCGCGAGGAGGGGAGCGCACAGGCGCATGGCTCCTTGGCATGCGGACGAGCACATAGGCGCGTCGGCACAAGCGCCGCGCACACTCACCGGGCGAGAGGATGCGGCGGCACGTCGGCCGGGGCGAGATGGTAGGGGTCGAAGCTGGCGTTTGCGGCACAGGGGTCCCACAGGTGCTCCGGATGCCCTCGTCGCGCCGCTTGCTCCGTGTGCCAAACCAGGACGCAGCAATCGGTCGGGGCCAGAGC
>JAIVGT010000157.1 GCA_020201485.1 Halobacteriales archaeon | reverse complement strand
GCTCGGCGGGTGCGACCCACCGGGCTCCGCGCGCTCGCCCGGAGCGCAGCCGCGCGCGATGCACGGTGTAGTTCCACGTGCGGTGGGTGAAGGCCCAGCGGCCCCGCGCCGCCGGGCTGCCCACCGTCGTTTTCATTCCCAGCTCCTCGAGCCGCGCCTCCAGCGCCTCCGACGCGGGCCCGCCGCGCGCGAGCCGCGCACCGGGAGGGGCCCAGAAGCCTTCGAGGAGGCCTGGGCCGCGTTGCTCCAGGAGCAGCTTGCCGTCGTGGCGCAGCAGGGCGAACGCCCAGCGCTCGCGCACCGGCGCGGGCTTCGCGCGCTTGCGCGGCAGCTCCGCTTCGCGTCCTTGCGCGCGCGCCGCGCATTGCGCCGCCAGCGGACAGGACGCGCACGTCGGCTGGCCCGCGGTGCACACGAGCGCGCCCAGCTCCATGAGCGCCTGGCCGAGCTGGCGCGGGCTGCCGTGCGCGAGGATGGCCTGCGCGTGCGCGGCGAGCCGGGCGCGCGTCGCGGGCAGCGCCAGGTCGCCTTCCTCGGCGCTGAGCCGGGCGAGGACGCGCAGCACGTTCGCGTCCAGGGGCGCGGCCGGCTCGTCGAAGGCGAAGGCGCGCACCGCGGCGACGGTGTACGGGCCCAGGCCGGGCAGAGCGGCGAGCGCGGCCTCGTCGCGCGGCACCTGGCCGGCGTGGTCCGCGACGAGGGCCTTCGCCGTGGCGTGCAGGGCGCGCGCCCGGCGGTAGTAGCCCAGGCCGGCCCAGGCGCGCAGGACCGCTTGCTCGTCCGCGCGGGCGAGGTGCGCCGGCGTGGGGAACTGCGCGAGCAGGCGGCCGAACGCCGGCACCGCGGTCGCGACGCGCGTCTGCTGCAGCAGGACCTCGCTCAGGAGCACGGCCCACGGGTCCCGCCCGCGCCAGGGCAGGTCGCGCGCATGGGCCGCGTACCACGCTCCGGCCAAGCGGGCGATGGTCCGATGCTCCACGGCGCTGGACCACGGGCGTGCCTCATCAGCCTTGTGTCACCCGCGACGGGAGCACACCCGGTGAAACCCGTCGAGGCGTTTGCTTAAGCGGCTCCCGGGGGACGAACCTCACGCTGGTGTTGCCTTGCTCCGGATCCTGCTGCCCCTGACGCTTGCCCTGCTCGCGACCGTCGCCTCCGCGCAAGTGGCGCTGCCCGCGCCGCCCGTCGGCCTCCCCGGCCTGCCTCTCGCGCCGCCCGTCGGCGCCCCCGCGGTCGAGGTCCCGCCCGGCGTCCCGAGCGCGCCCCCCGTGCTGCCCGCGTCCCCGGTCGGCCTTCCCTCCGGCGTCCCGTCCGTGCCCGGCGCTCCGGCGCTGCCCGCTGCGCCCGTCGGCATCCCCTCGGCGGGCGTGCCCGCGGTCCCCGGCGCGCCCGGCGTGCCCGGCATCCCGCTCGCCTCGACCTGTTTCGTCGCGCCGACGGGTGTGACCTGCGTGCTGCTCCCCGCGCTCGACCTGCCCGGCCTGCCGAGCATCGACGGCATCGGCGCGCCGAGCTGCGCGTCGGTCCTCGACACGTTGAGCACGCTCGGCATCCCGCAGGCCCCGGTCTCGGCCCCGCTGCCCGTCGCCGCCCCCGGCCTGGGCGACGCGTGCGGCGCGACGAACGCGCTGCCCGACGCGCCCGACGTGGACGCGCCGAGCGTGCCGGCCGCCCCGGGCATCCCGTCGCTCCCCGTCGGCCTGCCCTCGGTGCCGACGCTTCCCGCGCTGCCCGTCGGCCTTCCGCCGCTGTGAGCGGACGGGCAGGCAGCCCGGCACGCGAAACTTGAAGGGCGGCGAGCCCTTCGCAGGGCGCAGGAGGGTCTCTCCGCTTGGATCATCCCAGCAACCTCCGGGCCTGCCCGTAGTCCCGTTCCCCCGTGTCCGCGCCGCCGGCAGGCGGTGGCGCGGGCATCCGGTTTTTCTCCGCACTGCCTCGCACTGGGTGCTGGATTCCTTAGGCACGCGTGCGAGCGGCGCGCGGCCAGGCTTTGCAGGGAAAACTCCTGACCAAACGACGACTCCTGAGTTGCGCTCTTGCGGGAACGCGCCGATGCGGCGTTGTCCCTCAGGGACACCAAAGCTGGGAGGCTTTCGTCGTGTCGCGCTCATTCCGCCCGCTCGCAGTCGCGCTCGTCCTGCTGATGCTCGCTCCGGCCTTCACCGTGGCCTTGCCCGCGCCCACCCTGCCTACGCAGGAGCCGGCGAAGGAGCAGCCGTACGTCAAGACCGACGCCGATTTCGCCGCGCAGGCGTCCTTGGACGCGCAGGCGAACCCGGCCGAGCGCTCGCGCGACGCGGCCCTGCCCGATGACGGCGGCGCCCAAGCTCCCCAGGGGCTGCCGGACGAAGAGAAGGCCAAGGAGGTTCTCTCCGAGGTTCTGACGAAGCCCTTTTCCGACCCGGGCGTGGCCACGCAGGGCTGCAGCCTCGGCGCGAACCCGACCACGCTGAGCGAGGGCGTGAGCGTCTCCTTCAGCCTCTCGGGCGTGAGCGGCGACAACTGCGAGTTCAACTTCGTGCCGAACGCGGCCTTCAGCTACGTGGAATATCTCCTCCCCCCGACGACGCCCTCCGACTACGACCTCTACGCGCGCAAGGGCGCGCCCCCCACGACCACGACGTACGACTGCCGCCCATTCGCGGGCGGGACCACGTTCGAGGTCTGCGACACCGCCATCACCGACACCACGACCATCTACGCGATGGCCGGCTGGTTCAGCGGCTCCGGCACCGCGTCCATCAGCGCGCAGTCCGTGAACGCCGGCTGCAGCCTGGGCACGGGCAACGTCGCGCTCACCGACGGCACGGCGACGAACGGCTACATCGCCGGCATCGGGGCCACGAGCTGCATGTTCGTGCTCACCCCCAACCCCGCGTTCCCCGTCGCGCGCTTCTCCGTGGGCGCCTCCCCGGCGGACTGGAACCTGTACGTGAGGAAGGGCAGCGCCCCCACGACCTCCGTCTTCGACTGCTCGTCGGCGAACTTCGGCGGCAACATCGCGGAGACCTGCGACATCGCCCTCTCCGACAGCACCTCCATCTTCGCC
>JAIVGT010000356.1 GCA_020201485.1 Halobacteriales archaeon | reverse complement strand
GTCCACGAGGAGGGCGGCGCTGGCGATCTTCCCGCCGTCAGGGGCATGTTGCGGAGCCTGGCCTTGCAGCAGGGCGAGCGCGTCGGCCTGCGTGAGGCCGGCGATGGCCTCGGTGTACTGGTGCACGGCCTGCACGTAGCTGAGCACGATGCGCGCCAGGGCCTGCTGCAGCTCGGGGTCGAGCTGCCGGGCCTGGTCGAGCTCGTCGGGGGTGAGGACCTGGCCCTTCAGCGCGGCGAGCGCGGCGAGCGCGGAGGAGAGCGCGTCGGGCGCGGACACGTCGGGCGTGCGCGGAGGGGTGAGGGTGAGGCCGCGGTCCTGGGCGTAGTAGCGCAGCACGGCTTCGAGCGTGGGCTGCATCGCCTGCAGGTCGGACGCGCGCGACGCGCCGTTGTGCGGCAAGCCCACACCGAGGTACGGGCCGAGGATGTCGGCGAGGCCGTCGTCCTTCAGCGCGAGGCCGAAGGCGTGGTCCGCCAACTGGGGCGCGACCGGAACCGGGTCCGCGGCCGCAGGCACGTCCTGCAGGAGCTGGGCCCAGCTGGCGCCGGGAATGATGAGCAGCAGGAGCAGCGCAACGGCTGCGACCTTCTGGAACCTCTGCGTGGCCATCCGTGTCCTTCCTGGACGCTCCCCAAGGCCCGCGCCCCGACCTCCTCCTCCGAGGGACGCTGGCCCGACCTCTCCTCCGACGGGCACCCGTTCGCAAGGGGCACTATTAAGCTTTGTGTCCGGCCAGTGCCCACGCCGTGGTCGCGCTTGCACACATCGTCCAGAGAGTTCACGGCACCGCGGGACACGCCCCGCGGGAAAGGTCCCGCGGTGTGCCGCGCCGCACCGCTCACGGCCGGCGCCGGCGCAGGGCCAGGGCCCCGATGGCGAGCAGGGCGAGCACGCCCTCGAAGCCCGGCGTCTTCACGGGCAGCGCGCCGCCCTGGCCGGTGAAGCAGTCCGCGGGATGGGAGCTGTACTCCTTCGGGTCCGTCTTCGCGTCCGCTTCCCGGGAGTTGATGCAGCCGTCGAGGTCGTCGTCGGTCTGCGGCGTGCTGCTCGCGCTGAACGCGTCGCTGCCCAGGCGCTTCTCGGCGTTGTCCCCGAAGCCGTCGCGGTCGCTGTCCGACCAGTCCTTCGGGTCCACCGGGAACGCATCGGCCGTGTCGCCGACGCCGTCGCCGTCGCTGTCCCGGTTCTCCTTCGCGTCGTAGGGGAACTTGTCGGCGGGGTTCGGGATGCCGTCCGCGTCCAGGTCGTTGCACGTGGACTTGGCGTCGGCCGGGCCGGAGCCGCACGCCGCCTCCGCCGCGTCCGGGAAGCCGTCGCCGTCGCCGTCCAGGGCCACGCTGACCCCGGTGGCGTCGCTCCACGCGCTCACCGCGGTGTGGTCCTCGAGCACGGCGCGCACACGGTAGAAGTACTGCCCGTCCTTCCGGCCGTGGACGTCGAAGCCGTGCGCCGTCCCGTTGTAGAGCAGGCGCTCGTCGCCGCTGAAGGCGAAGTCCTGGGTCAAGGCGAGCGTGCCGTTGCCGAAGCCGCCCAGGCTCGCGGGCAACCCGGACTCCTCCACCTCGTAGGCGACCGTGCCCCCGCCGACCGCGCCGCCGCCGCGCCAGGCGAGCGAGTAGTTGCCCGTCGGGCTCTGCGGGCTGAGGGCGTCGAACACCGGCACCTCCAGCCCGCCGGAGCGCACGACGTGCACGGTGCGGTTGCTGAGGTTGCTCCAGTTCCCGGCCAGGTCCATGCCGCGCGCCTGCACCTGGTAGAAGCCCTCGGGGATGACGTTCGTGTCCCAGTCCAGGCTGAAGTTCAGCACGGTGCGGAAGCGCCCCGTGACCTTCGCCGGCTGCCAGTCGCCCGTGCCGGACGGGCCGTTGATGCGCACCTCGACGCGCTGCACCGGGTCGAACTGCGACGGGGCCACGCTGCGCCCGGCGATCTTGATGACGCCGGCCTCCGTGCTGTTGGGCTTGGGCGTGGTGAGCTGGGTCAGGGCGTGGTTCGCAGGCACGTAGCGGTAGAGGATGCCCTGGTAGCCGGCGATGAGCTCGTAGCTGTACGTCGGGTCCCACCGCACGTCGTAGAAGATGGTGCCCTTCGTGTGGTGGATGTCGTGCTCGCCGAACACGTCGAAGAAGCTCGTGCCGTTGCCTTCCCAGTACTCCTTGCCCGCGCCGGCCGTGACGCTGAACAGGCCGGTCGTGGGGTTGTAGTCCATGCCGTTGAACTCGCCCTCGTCCTTCAGGACGGGGAGCCAGCGGAAGGAGTTCTCCAGCTTCGGGCAGCCGTTCGTGCCCTGGCCGCTCGGCGGCACGGTCGCGTCGAAGCGCAGGATGTCGCCGTGGAAGTTGTCGTCGCCGTAGATGAGGGCATAGTCGCCGCTCGGATGCCAGGTGATGTCGTTCACCTCGGCCTTCCGCGGGTCGAACTGCGGCTGGCCGTAGGTCGCGACCTCGCACAGGCGCGTCACCCCGACGTCGGCGTAGATGATGCGCCCCGGCAGGAGACGGTCCGCGGTCAGGTTCCCGACGCACGCCGTGTCGACGCCGGTGTTGTTCGCGTCCACGCACACCAAGGCGCTGAGCAGGGCCTTGTTCCCGTCCGGGGCCCAGCCCAGGGCGCGCCAGGCGATGTCGCTGCCCTCGTCCACGACGCTCAGCTCCGAACCGTCGTACTGCAGCAGGCTGGAGCCGCTCAGCCAGGCGTAGGGGTGCGTGGGGTTGAAGCGGACGTGGTAGCCGTAGAAGGTCGCGGACTCGCAGTTCTGCACCTGCACGTGGCCGCAGTCCGACCACAGGTTCGTGAATTTGTAGTTCGGGTGCGGGTCGTTGCCCGTGGCCACGGGCGGATCCACGCGGAAGATGTCCTTGCGGTTGCTCACGATGAGGCCGTAGCTGCCATCGGGAGCCCAGTCCACGTCCACGAACTGCGGCCCGGCGTGGTCCCAGACGATGGTCGGCTCGCGCACGCCGTCGTAGAGGAGGACGAGCTGGCGCACCTCCTTGCCCACGGTGTACTCGCCTGGGATGCCGCCGACGATGAGCGCCTCGTACAGG